>JAHWJJ010000036.1:0-11900 GCA_019348475.1 Gemmatimonadota bacterium
ACCCTTTCACCCTTTCACCCTTTCACCCTTTCACCCTTTCACCCTTTCACCCTTCTCACCCTTTCACCCTTTCACCCCGACGCGACCCGTTCCGTTGCCGCGGGGTATCCAACGGCTCTAGATTCACCCCCTGGCTTCGCCCCGGCGGAGCGGCGGCGGACGACCTGCAACCGGTGGTGTTTTTCTCGTGTGTGGAATCGTCGCGGTCTCCGGCAACGCCGAGGCCGCCCGGCTGGCGTACCTTGGCCTGTACTCGCTTCAGCACCGCGGCCAGGAGGCGGCGGGCATCGCCGCGTTCGACAGCGCGACGGGCGAAAGCAGCCGCGAGCGCGAGGCCGGGCTGGTGTCCGACGCGCTGCCGGAGGAAAGGCTCGCAAAGCTGCGCGGCGACCTGGCCGTGGGGCACATCCGCTACAGCACCGCGGGCGGGGCCGGGCTCAAGAACGCGCAGCCCATCCGCGAGCGCTACCGCGGCGGCCACCTTGCCCTGGTGCACAACGGCAACCTCACCAACGCCAACCTGCTGCGCGAGCGCCTGCTGAACGAGGGCGCGCTCTTCCAGAGCAGCATCGACAGCGAGGTCATCGTCCACCTGATCGCCCGGTCGCGGGGGGAATCGGCGGACGACCAGATGATGGACGCGCTGTCGCAGCTGGAGGGCGCGTATTGCGTGCTGGTGACCGTGGGCGACACGCTGTTCGCCGCGCGCGACCCGTACGGCTATCGCCCGCTGGTGATCGGCTCACTCCCCACCGGCGGGCTGGTCGTCGCCAGCGAAACCTGCGCGCTGGACATCGTGCACGCCCGCTACGTGCGCGACGTGGAGCCGGGCGAGGTCATCCGCATCCGCGGCGGCGAGATCGAGCAGGTGCGCCGCCTGCCCCGCTTCGTGGCCGAGCCGCAGCCGTGCGTATTCGAGCTGGTGTACTTCGCCCGCCCCGACACCAGGCTGTGGGGCTACACGGTGGACCGCGCGCGCCGCGCCTTCGGCCGGAAGCTGGCGGACGAGCAGCCCGCCCCGGGTGACATCGTGATCTCCGTCCCCGACAGCGCCAACTCGGCCGCGGTGGGCTACAGCGAGCGCTCCGGCATCCCCTTCGAGCTGGGGCTGATCCGCAACCATTACGTGGGCCGCACCTTCATCACCCCCACGCAGGTGGGGCGCGACTTCAAGGTGCGGATGAAGTTCAGCCCCGTGCGCGAGGTGCTGGAGGGAAAGCGCGTGGTGGTGGTGGACGATTCGCTGGTGCGCGGCACCACCTCGCGGGCGCTGGTGCACATGCTGCGCGAGGCCGGGGCCAGCGAGGTGCACCTGCGCCTGGCTTCGCCGCCGGTGCGGTGGCCCTGCTTCTACGGCATCGACATGCCGACGCGCGAAGAGCTGATCGCCTCGGACAGGTCGGTGGAGGAGATCCGCGCCTACCTGGGGGTGGATTCGCTGGGGTACCTGTCGCCGGACGGGATGATCGACTGCGTGAGCGACGGCGGAGAGACGTATTGTACCGCCTGCTTTACCGGCGACTACCGCGCCCCGCTGGTGGACGCGCAGGAGGGGCTGGCGATGACGTCGCACTGCTGAGCGGGGCCGTGTGCGCCCCGGGGGCCGATGATGATGCGGATGCTTGCCGGCGTGGCGCTGGCGGCCGCGCTGGCCGCTCCCGCCCACGCCTCGGGACCGGTCGCAGCGGCGGTGTGTCCGCCGCCCGCGCCCGTCATGGGCCCCCACCCCGACGCGCGGCACGTCGTCGTGCTGGCGACCGCCACCGCCGACACCGTCCAGGCCGGGTGGGGTGACGTGAACCTGGGGCGTGGCCAGCGCCGGCCCCGCCGCTGGCGCAGGATGCAGGTATACGGGCAGGTGGCGCGGGCCGCGCGCGTAGCGGGCCCCGGAGCGGACGGCCTGTCTCCCGGACCGGTCGTGCTGGTGCCCTGGTATCCGGGGTGCGGCGGAACCTATCGGTGGTACAGAAGCTTCGCGTGGATGCGCCCTGGCGCACCAGGCGCGGTCGTGGGGCGGCTGCGGCGGCCGGAGGACTGGGTGGGAGGCGTTCCCACGGTCGACGTCCTGCGGCCGGATCTGGTGAAGGAGTCCGGAGAGCTGCCGGGCGCCGTTCGGTGGACGTCGACGCCCGGCGAACTGTTCGAGTTCTACGCGACGATTCCCACCGCCGGCCGCCTCGAGGCAGATCCCTGGGGCTCGGTGCAGGCGATGCGCGCGTGGCTGGTGGCGAATCCGGATCTGAGGCGGGACTTCCCCATCCGCTACGCCGCGCGGGGCATCCATAGCACCGCCGCCCACGCCTCGGTGCGGGCCGCCCCGTCTCCGCTCGCCGGGACGTACCGCTTCGAGGTCTCGCGCACCGGCGGCCGCACGCACACCATCTACGTGCGGACCGGGCGAACGGCGCGGGGAGCACTGTGGGATGACGATACCACGGCCGCGGTGCCGCCGGCTGCCGCGCCGGGCTACACGCTCTCCGCGTCCGCGCGTCGTCGAAGCTCGGCGCTCCCTTCGCCGTGGCCCGGCGTGCTGGCGAGGCTCTGGCGCAGGACCACCGGCGAGGGAGACGAGGCAGAGTTCGAGGTCCAACTCCCGGAGACACGGGCGGCGGACGGCTCGCGACGCTTTCGCGGCCACCTGGAGCTGGTGAACGTTACCCACCAGCTGTTCGCGGACGATCCCGAGCTCCGCGAATGGATTCACGAGTGGTTCGAGCGCTGGTTCGGCAACATGCAGACGAAGAACCCGGTCGCGGAGATCGTCCTGCGGCCGGACGGAGCCGTGGAGTGGTCCGAGGTCCTGGAGGTGGCGCCGGACCGCGCGGTCACCATCCGCGGCGTGCGCGTCTCGGAGGTTGCCGTGGAGACCCCGCCGAGCCGCTAGGCCGGAGACCACCGTTCCAGCCTGTCGCAGCGCGTCACCTCTCTCCCCGCGCTGTTCAGGGGGAGAGGCCGGGAGAGGGGCGGCCCGCGGGCGCAGCGCCCAGTCCATCGACGCGTCGATCCGCCGCAGTGCCGCGGGAAAAAGGCACGTAGCGCATGAGGTGCTCCGCCAGCCGCGCCGCCTCCACGGCCGCCAGGACGCCGACCAGGTGCAGGACGTAGAGGAGGAAGCGGCCGTCCCAATCCGCGAAGGTGGCCGCGATCACCGCCCCGTGGGCGACGATGATGGCCAGCAGCAGCAGCGCCAGCGGCTCCCTGCTCACCCGCGCCAGGCCCAGCACGGCCAGGGCGTAGAGCGGCAGCAGCACCGCCAGCACCACCGCGTTGTGGGCCGGGGAGTAGAAGGGGCGGGTGTGCACCATCTCCGTCCCCAGCCGCTCCGCCGCCAGCCGCGCCGTGGCGATGGGGTGGCGCAGCGCGTACCCCGCCATCCCCTCCAGGCCGCCGGACGCGGGGCCGCCTTCGGGGGGCATGGGCAGCCGGCGGGCGTCGTACCCCCAGATCACCGTCCCGTCGCGTAGCTCCTGGTACGCGCCCACGTCCTGCACCGACTTCGTGGCCGGGGCCAGCAGCACCAGCGGCGCGGCCGCCACCGCGAACACGGCGCACACCAGGGCCACGCGCACGCCCGCGGCGCGGCGCGTCCGCGCGATCCAGTACGCCGCGGCCAGCGGGACGAGCACCCAGCCGTTCGGCCGCACCAGCGCGGCAAAGGCGACCACGGGCACCGCCGCCGCGTACGCCGCCCCGCCCCGCTCCGCGGCCCGGTGCACCGCCCACGCGGCCAGCGCCACCAGCGACACGTACAGCGAGTCGCTGATGATCACGACGTTGAAGCGGGCGAAGTCCGGGTTGCCGCCGAAGAAGGCGGCCGCCAGGAACCCCGCCGCCCGCCCGCCCAGCCGCCGCCCGGTGTCGTAGAGCGCCGCCGTCGCCAGCGCGGCGAAGAGCAGTTGCACGGCGACGACACCCGCGAGCCCGGCGCCCGCCGCCTGGGAGAGCGCGACCACGGCCGCGTATCCCACGAAGGTGGGCTCGCGCCCCTGCAGCGGCTCGCCGGCCAGCAGGTGCGCCGCGCCGGAAAGAAAGCGGTGGGTGTCGCCGCCCAGGCGCACGCCGTACCGCGCCAGCATGGCGCCGTTCACCGCCGCGAACAGCGCGGCCAGCAGCAGCAGCGGCAGGTGGCGGCGGACGCGGCCGGACGCGCTCGCGGCCAGCTGCGCGGGAGCCGCGGGCGTGGCGGAGGGCGCGGCGACGGTGGACGTGGGAAGCATGGACGCGCGGCACCGGGGGATAGTCGGCGGGTGCGGGGAAGCTAGTCTCCGCCCGCGGCGCGTGTCCAGTGCGATCGCCCGCGCCCCGCGAGGGTGGACGCGCCGGAGCCGGCAGCGGCCCGGTACGATCCCCCACGCGCCGTACGGCTTCGCCCGACTTGCCCGCGCGGCGTTTCGGATGCAATCTGCCACGTCCGCCGGACGATCCGGCGTCGTCGCCCGGCAACACGGTTCCTGGACCCGACCTGATCTCGCGCCCGACCCGAGGAGTGGCCTAGATGAAGTACCGTACCTATCCCGGCACCGACATCCGCGCCTCGGAAGTCGGTTTTGGCCTGTGGACGCTCGCCGCCGGCTGGTGGGGCGACTTTACCGACGAGCAGGCCGTCGCGCTGCTGCACCGCGCGTACGACCTGGGCATCACGCTGTACGACTCCGGCGACACGTACGGCAACGGGCGCGCGGACCAGCTGCTGCGCCAGGCGTTCGGCGACCGCCGCGACCGCGTCACCATCACCACCAAGGTGGGCTACGACTTCTACGGGCACCCGGACGCGCGCCGCGGTCAGCAGGAGATCCCCCACAACGCCGATCCCGCCTTCATCCGCATGGCGGTGGAAAAGTCGCTGGAGCGGATGGGGACGGACGTGCTGGACATCGTCAGCTATCACAACGCGCACGAGGAGCACGTCCCCAACGACGAGATCTGGGAGACGCTGCAGCGGCTTCAGGACGAGGGAAAGATCCGCGCGTGGGGCGCGGCGCTGGGGCCCAGCAACGGCTACCTGTTCGAGGGGCTGGACCTGGTCCGCAACCGCGGCGTGCGCAACCTGCAGCTGATCAACAACGTGCTGGAGCCGTTCCCCGGACAGATCCTGACGGAGGCGGCGGAACGGACGGGGCAGACCGGCATCCAGGTGCGCGTGACGCACTCTTCGGGGATGCTGGAGGGCAAGTACACGGCGGACACGGAGTTCGCGAAGAACGACCACCGCCGCCACCGGCCGCGCAGCTGGCTCATCAACGGCCTGCGGAAGCTGGAGGCGCTGCGCTGGCTGCACGAGGGGCGCGGGATGACGCTGGGCCAGGCCGCGCTCAAGTGGCTGCTCGCCAGCCCGGCGGTGATGACCACGCTCCCCAACATCTACAACGTGGAGCAGCTGGAGGAGTTCGCCGCCGCCAGCGACCTTCCCGATCTGTCCGCCGACGACCTGGAGCGAATCGCGGAGCTGCAGCGCACCAACTTCGGGGTGCACGAGGACCACATGCGCTACAAGGGAACCATGGTGCGCGACGGCGAGCCGCTGGGACCCGTCTACCGCTACGCCGACGACGGCTTCCCCGGCGCCCCCGCGGCGAAGGAAACGGCCGCCGCGGACTGACCGCGGCGGATGGGACCGGGAGCGTGCTCCAAGGGTGGTGGAACGGGTGCTGCACGGTCCGGTGCGCGCCCGGGCGGCGGATGACTGAGGCGCCTCCGTACCCGGGTCGACCCTCTACCGCGGAGTACCATGCGTGAGTCCGACGCTCCCCCGCCCGGCGATCCCGCGATGCGCCGCAGCCGCCCGTGGGCGCTGCTGATCATCGCGGCGATCCTGGTCTTCTTAGTGTGGTTCGCGGCGGAAAATTGGGAGATCCGCCGTCCCGGCCGCGACAGCAGCGGCCCGGCCGTGGCGCCCGGCGCCACGGAGTGATCCGCCCGGCCCGCGGCGGCGCACGCCCGCAGGGCTGCCGCCCAGGGAGAGCGGCTTCGGCGAGCCTGCGCGCGTTCCCCTTGCCGCGAGCCGCTCCGCCGCGTCGCTGCCGGCGGGCTGTGCCGCCTCGTTCCCGCGGCGGTACGCTCGGGGGCGACGTCCGAATTCGGGCACCTGGCGCGTTGTACCTGCGCGTGGTCCGCTGCGCCGGCTCCCGCGTCGACACGAGGGAGCTGGTGCGCGCGCGGCCCCTCCACCCGATCCGCCTTCAGAACCCCATCTTCCCCCAGCATCCGCCATGCGCAAAGGGTTTTCTGCCGCCGCCATCGTATTCGCAGCCGCCGCCTGCTCCGATGGCGGCACCACGCCCAAAGTGGTCCCCGCGCCCGTTCTCACCTCGGTCACGCCCAGCGAGCTCCCCGTGAGCTCGAACGACGCCACGCTGACGTTCATCGGGTCGGGCTTTCAGAAGGAATCGGTCACGCGCATGGACAGCGTGGGTCTGGCGACCACGTACGTCAGCGAGTCGGAGCTGCGCGCGACGGTGCCGGGGTGGATGCTGGAGAAGGGGAGGGTGGCCCCCGTTTCGGTGTTCACGCTGGCGGCCGGCAAGACGTCCGAGGTGGTGAACGTCACCATCGCGTACGCGGCGCCCACCCTGGGGTCCCTCTCGCATGACACGGCCACGGCCGGGCGGCCGAACCCGTCTCCGGTGACGGTGACCGGCACGGGATTTTCCTTCGGCACGCAGGTGGTCTGGAACGGGCAGCCGCTGACCACGCTGTACCAGACGCCGACGACGGTGATCTTCACTCCCGTGGTGACGACGCCGGGGGTGTACCCGGTATTCGTCCGCAATCCCACGCCCGGCGGCGGCTCCAGCGCGACCACCACGTTCACGGTGCGCAGTCAGCCGTAGCCGCGATGCCGCGGCCCCGCATCCCCCGGTAGGCCGGATGGTTGAAGCGAGGCTCGGACGGCGGAGACCAGAGCGGATGAGGACGCAAGGAGACTCACTCTGCGTCCTCTCCTTTTTACTCTGCGCGGTCCACCGAAGCCGCCGTTCCGGACGTGTTGACGCGGACCGCTGGTGCTCCAGGTCAACTGGCGACCTCCACCCCACCTCACAGAGCCGCACGTGAAGCCATTCGCTGCCCTGCTGGCCCTCTGCCTCGCCGCCGCCTGCGGCGGGCGGGGGCCCGCGTCGGCACCCGCGTCCGCCCCGGGGCCCGCCGCCGACCTCGCGCTGACCCACGTCACCATCGTGGACGTGGAGAGCGGCGCGCTGCGCCCCGGCCAGACGGTGCTCGTCCGCGGCGGCCGCATCGCGTGGACCGGCCCCGCGGCGGAGGCGCGCCTGCCCGCGGGCGCCCGGGTGGTGGACGCGGCGGGGCGCTACGCCATCCCGGGGCTGTGGGACATGCACGTGCACACGTCGCGCGAGGGGCGGGCGCTGCACTTCTGGCCGCAGTTCCTGGCGCACGGCGTCACCGGCGTGCGCGAGATGGGGAGCTACCTGGACTCGCTGCAGTACTGGCGCGCGCGGGCGCGGCAGCCCGGCTCGGGCGCGCCGCGCATCGTGTTTTCCAGCCCCATGCTGGACGGCGAGCCCCCCAGCTGGCGGCACGGCTACGGCGTGGCGGATTCCGCCGCGGCGCGGGCCGCCGTCGACACCATGGCGGCCCTGGGCTTCGACTTCCTGAAGGTGTACTTCCGGCTCCCCCGCGACGCGTACTTCGCCATTGCGCGGCGGGCGCGGGAGCGCGGCATCCCGTTCGCCGGCCATGTGCCGGCGTCGGTGACGGTGGTGGAAGCGAGCGACGCCGGACAGCGCAGCATCGAGCACCTGGACGACAGCTTCTACATCGCGTGCGTGCCGGAGGGTGGCGCCCTTCTGCAGCGATTCCTGGCCGCGCGCGCGCCGGGCGCCCCGGCGGACTCCGTGCAGCCCGCGCTGGACCGGCTGCTCGGGGCCATGCTCGCCGGCCCCGCCCCGGCGCAGTGCGCGCCGATCTTCGCCCGGATGGCCGCGAACGGCACCTGGTTCACCCCCACCCTCGCCGTGCACCGGGGGCTGCACCCGCCGGACGAGCTGGCGGCCGACCCGCGGCTGCGCTTTGTGCCGCCGGGGCTCGCGGCGCGCTGGGCGGCCGGCCGCCGCACGGGCGAGAACGCCGAGCGGGACCGGCGCATCGGCGAGCAGATGACGCGGATGGTGGGGATGGCGCAGTCGGCCGGCGTGGGGATCCTGGCGGGGACGGACGCCAGCGACGAGGCGTACGTCTTCGCCGGCTCCGGGCTGCACGACGAGCTGGCGCTGCTGGTGGATGCCGGGCTCACGCCCTTGCAGGCGCTGCAGGCGGCGACGCTGAACCCCGCGCGCTACCTGCAGGCGGCGGACACCATGGGCACCGTTGCGGCGGGGCGGGTGGCGGACCTGGTGCTGCTGGACGCAAATCCGCTGGACGACATCCGCAACACGCAGCGCATCTTCGCCGTGGTGCACCGGGGCCGGCTGATCGACGCCGCCGAACGCGAGCGCCTGCTGCGCATCGCGCAGGAGGAGGCCGCCCGCGCGGCCATTGCCCCACCCGCGCGCCAGGACTGATACCGAATCCCCAAATTTCACGCCGGGGCCGCGGAGGGAAAGCAAGAGGACGCGGAGAGCTGCGTCCGTTCTCCGCGTCCTCCATCCGTTCCTCCGCGTCCTCCGCGTGATGCTTTCGCGAGTCTGCAGCGAACACGGGAGGAATTGGTATGAGCTATCGGCGCTGCGCGGACCGATGAGGATCGAAGCGAAGTTCAACCTCTCCCAGGGGGGTTTTGCGGGAGATGCGAGGCTGAGCGGACGGGGGCGGCGCGGATCCGGCCTTACTGCTGAAGTTTCACGGATCACTCCGCGAAGGCGGAGAGCCGGAGCAGCTCGTGGTGCACGCGGCCGTTGCTGGCGGCGATGCCGCGCCAGTGGGGCTCGGGCTGGTTGAACGCGGGCGCGGTGCCGTCCAGCCGGGTGGCGCGGCCGCCGGCCTCCTGCACGATCACCACGGCGGCGGCCACGTCCCACTCCGCCTTGGGCCCGCGCGAAACGAACCCCTCCGCTCCGCCCTGGGCCACGCGGCACATCTTGTACGCCGTGCTCCCCAGCGGCTCCACGCTCCACGCGCCGTGGAACGCGTCGAACTCGCCCCGCTTCATCTCCCAGCGCGAGGCCACGATGCGCGGCTCCCCGTCCGCATCCACCGCCGAAACCCGGATCGGCCGGCCGTCGCGAAAGGCGCCACCGCCCTCGGCCGCGTGAAAGACTTCGCCGGTGACGGGATTGTGCACCACGCCCAGCACCGCGCGTCCGCCGTCCACCAGCCCCACGCAGACCGCGAACTCCGGCCGCCCCGCCACGAAGCTGTTGGTTCCGTCGATGGGGTCCACCACCCACAGCCGGTCGCGCCGCAGCCGCTCGGGCGAATCCGCCGTTTCTTCCGAAAGCCAGCCGTAGTCCGGCCGCTCGCCCAGCAGGATGCGGTGAAGGATGCGGTCGGCTGCCAGGTCCGCGTCCGTCACCGGCTGCTCGGGCGACTTGAAGCGCACCTCCTGCTCCACGCGAAAAGCGCGCATGATCGCCTCGCCCGCCGCCCGCGCGGCGCGGATGGCCAGCTCCAGCTCTGCATGATAAGCATTGCTCACGCAGCCCTCTCCACGCTCACAGGCGCCCGTCCGCCCTGGCCTGCACGAGAAACTCGTCCGTCAGTAGGGGGAGTTGCAGCCGCCCACGGCGCACACGGATGCGATTGAGAAACCGCTCCGGGTCGATGGGCCCACGGGCGAGTGAACGCTCCAGGCGCACGAGCACTTCGCCGTTTATGCTGCGCCGGTTGCGCTGCGCGCTGCGGCGAAGGTCCTCCAGAAGCTGGTCAGGCATGCCGTTGATGGTCAGCCTCGCCACGTGACGCTCCTTCGGTTGCAAAGTGGGCACAGAATCCGGACGGGACAGGCGGATCTCACCCCTGCCGCGGCCGGTTCGTCCATGCCACGCGGCGCGTGGCGCGCGGGTGCACGTCCAGCCGCCGGGCCCAGGCGCGGAACTCCGGGCCGTGGTCGGGCTTTTTGCCCGTCGCGTGCTGCCACAGGTGGATCATCTCGTGCCGCAGCGTGTGGGCCGCCTCGCCGGGGTGCGCGTGGGTGCACAGGGTGCGCGAGATGACGATCTCCAGCGGGCTGGAGCAGAAGTGGCCGTTGCGCCTGCGCATCTGGCCGCTCAGGTACATCGGCACCTCCGGCAGCGCGGCGTCGAAGTGCGCCGCGTTGATGCGCCGGAACTCCTCCCGCAGCGCCTGCAGGTGCGGCTCGTCGCCGGGGAGCACCTGGCGCGTGCGCGGGCGGCGGCGCACCGCCGCGGGCTCCAGCGGAATGGTGGCGATGAACGCGCGCACCGCCGCCCTGGCGCGCGCCCGCGTCCGCGCGTCCCGCGCCGAGAACAGGCGCGCCACCGCGGCGAGGACTTCCCGCGGCGCCGTGGCGAACGCCTCGTTCAACCGCAACTCCCGCCCGCGGTCGCCCACCGACGCCATGATCCGGCGGTTGCGGGTGTAGACCACCGCGCGAAGGTGCGGCGCGATCGGCGCCACGATCCGCAGGATCTCCCCCTCTGCCCGGCCGGAGCGCCTGGGCGGCGCGGCCTTGGGCGGCGGCGCGGGGGCGGGGGCCGGCCGCGGGCCGCGCTTCGAGGGCGCAGAAGACTTCGGCTGGGGCCGCGGGGGCGGCGCCCAGCCGAACAGGTCGAGCACGTCGTCCATCAGGCTCACGCGGGGGTCAGGGCGGGCGGCCGCTCGGCGTGCCGGTACTCCACCTGGTACCCCATCGCCCGCGGCACCTGCAGCAGCCGCTCCAGGTCCAGGTCGATGGTGGCGCCCGCCTTCTGCGTCACCTCGTCCTCCAGCGGCAGGTCGAAGTCGTCCGCCCCGAACTCCAGCGCGCGGAAGGCGTCCTCGTTCAGGGTGAGCACGCTGGTGCGCACGTGCTTCACGTTGTCCAGGTAGATGCGGGAGAGCGCGATGTGGCGCCAGTACTCGCGCGGGGTGATCTCGCGCCCCCCCAGCGCCGTGCCGTACGGCTTGTACGTCCAGCAGAGAAAGGAGAACAGACCGTCCTGTCCGGCCGCGCGGCACTCGTCCTGAAAGGCGCGGGTGCGCTCCAGGTGCTCCAGCCGCTCGTCCGTGGTCTCGTCGAAGCCGATCACCATGGTGGCCGTGGTGCGCATCCCCGCATCCACCACCGCCTTCTGCGCCTGGAAGTATTGCGCGACGGTGTACTTGAACTTGGCGTGGCGCTTCCGGAAATCCTCCGTCAGGATCTCCGAGCCGCCGCCGGTGATCCAGTGCACCCCCGCGTCGCGCAGCCGGGCCGCCGCCTGCTCGTAGCTCATGCCGGCGCGGTCGGCCAGGAACATGAACTCGGCGATGGTGAGCGCGTAGAACTCCACCGCGTCGCCGTAGCGCTCGCGCACGGCGGCGAACAGGTCCGCGTAGAAGTGCAGCGGCAGCCTGGGGTTGAAGCCGCCGTTGAAGCCCACCAGGTCACCGCCCAGGCGCAGCAGGTCGTCGATCTTGGCGAACACGTCCTCGCGGGTGAGCACGTACCCGCCGTCCTGGTTGGGAAGGACGTAGAAGGCGCAGTAGTCGCACTGGGCCACGCACACGTTGGTGTAGTTGATGATGCGCATCACCATGTACGTGGCCCTGTTCGGATGGTGGTAGCGCGCGCGCACCATCCCCGCCAGGCGCTGCAGCTCCTCGTCGGATGCGTGCTCCCACAACAGCCGCGCCTCGTCCGTCGAGATGCGGCCGCCGCCCTCCACCTTCTCCGCCACCTGTGCGAGCGCGCCGTGCACGCCCGCGGATGTATCGGCCAGCACGGTGTCTCCTGTGCGGTGCGATCCGGTTCCGTGATGCGCTGAATTTCGCGACCGCCGGGGTGGGAGTCAACGGACGGATAG
>JAHWJJ010000036.1:12000-16212 GCA_019348475.1 Gemmatimonadota bacterium
GGTGATGGGGTGATGGGGTGATGGGGTGATGGGGTGATGGGGTGATGGGGTGATGGGGTGATGCAGTCCTCCGCCGCGGTGTTGGCGGGGATGGCAGACTCCCGTGGTAATCTCCCCCGGTTTCGGGGGGAGGTCGCGAGGCCACGAGCGGGTGGGGGCCGTCGCGAAGCCGGGCACCGCGCGCGGAAGGCCGGCCGCCGCTATCCCCGCGCAACGCCTTCCTGCGCGGGCAGCTCCGCCAGGCGAGGTCGCGCATCTCCCCCGCCCCCAGCCGATTTCCGGATTCGGGTTGAGGCAATGAAAGCGGCGGGCGCGGATCGGTCCGCGCCCGCCGCTGCGCCGCGCGTGTGCGGATCAGCAGTATTCGGCCGTGTAGCCGTCGCAGTCCGGCACCTGGTCGGTCGAAACGATGGGCTGCACGGCGGCCGCCTCCGTCGTGCTGACCTCGAAGGTTTCTACGTGGATCTGGTTCAGGTCGAGCGTCATCAGCGGATCTCCAGGACGGGATGATCAGGGTGGCCGCGCACACGCGTGCCGCAGTGGGACCCTATAATAGCGCAGCCGATGGTTTTTATCAATCTGTGACCTGAAAGGATGGCGGAACGGACGGGAAATGCGGCACGGGCTGCACCCGCCGCATCCCGTGCTTCGCCTCCTCCGCGCCTTTGGCTGTTCGCGAAGCCGGCCCTTCCCTCAGCCCGCCACGACAGCGGGGTTCGCGGCGAGGTCCACGGGCCCGCGCGCGCGGTACGCCTCCGGGGCCGTCGGGCAGAAGGGCGCCAGGGTGCAGCGCTCGCAGTACGCGCGTCGCGCGGTGCAGACGGCGCGGCCGTGGTCGATCGCACGGTGCGTAAAGATCACCCGCTCCGGCATCTGCAGCACCGCGAGCAGATCCTGCTCCACCTTCTCCGGGTCCTCCTCGCGCGTAAGCCCCAGCCGCGCCGCGATGCGCTTGACGTGCGTATCCACCACCACCCCCTCCGCGATCCCGAAGCCGACGCCCAGCACCACGTTCGCCGTCTTGCGGCCCACGCCGGGAAGCCGCGTCAGCGCGTCCATGTCCGCGGGCACCTCGCCCCCGTGGCGCTCCACCAGCGCGCGCCCCAGCCCGATGAGCGCCTTGGACTTGTTCCGGAAGAAGTTGAGCGTCTTCAGGTGCTCCTCCATCTCCTCCTGCGTCGCGTCCGCGAAGTCCCGCGCGGTGCGAAAGCGGGCGAACAGCGCGGGCGTCACGCGGTTGACCGCCGCGTCCGTCGTCTGCGCGCTCAACACCGTGGCGACGACGAGCTGCAGGGGGTTGGCGTGGTCCAGCGAGCAGCGGCTGTCGGGATAGAGCGAAGCCAGCTCGTTCAGGATGGACGCGACGCGCTCACGCCGCACCTTTCTGCTTTCTCTGGGCAAAAAACTCCTCCAGTTCGTCCAGCTGCCACGTGTTCAGCACCTGCGGCGCCGTGAGCCACGCCTTGCGCGCCACGTTCACCCCGTACGCCACGTTCCCCAGCGCGCCCGTGGAGTGCGCGTCGGGGTTGATGGGCACCAGCACGCCCTTTTCCGCGGCGTACCGCGCGTGGTGCCAGTCCACGTCCAGCCGGTGGGGATCGGCGTTGATCTCCACACAGGTGCCGTGCTCCGCCGCCGCGTCGATCACCGCCCGCACGTCCACCGAGTAGCCGGTGCGCTTGAGCAGCAGCCGCCCCGTCGCGTGGCCCAGGATGGTGAGGTGGGGATTGGATACGGCCCGGATCAGCCGCGCCGTCTGCTCCTTCTCGCCCAGCGCGAAGTTGCTGTGGACGGAGCCCACCACGTAGTCGAACGAGCGCAGCACGTCGGCGGGGTAGTCCAGGGCGCCGCTGGCCAGGATGTCGGATTCGATCCCCTTGAACAGGCGGAACCGCTTTTTCCCCTTTCCCCCGTGCTCCTCGTTCCACGCGTCGATCTCGCGGTGCTGCCGGCGCACCGCCGCGACGGCAAGCCCGCCCGCGTACCCCGCGGACTGCGAGTGGTCCGCGATCCCCAGGTACGCCCACCCGCGCTCCCGCGCCGCCTCCGCCATCTCCGCGACGGACGCGCGGCCGTCGGAGTAGGTGGTGTGGCAGTGGAAGGTGCCGCGCAGGTCGGCGACGTCCACCAGCTTCGGCAGCTTTCCCTCCGCGGCGGCCTCCACCTCGCCCCACCCCTCGCGCAGCTCCGGCGGAATCCAGGCGAGGCCGAGCGCCCCGTACACCGCAGCCTCGTCTTTGAGCGCGCGCCGCCGGTTTGAGCCGTAGACGCCGTCCGCCTCGATCCGCAGCTTCCGCGTCGCCGCCCGCGCCCGCAGCTGCTCCAGGTGCGCCTCGCTCCCGGTCGCGAAGACGAGCGCCGTCGGATACGCGGCCGGCGGCACGCAGGTGAGCGTCGCCTTCACGCCGTCTGCGAACCGCACCTCCGCGCGGGAATCCGCATCGTCTCGATCCGCCCGCTCCACTCCCTGCAGGGCGCGGAAGGCGGCGAGGACGGACTCGGGATCCTCCGCCGCGGCCACCATGTCGATGGAGTCGATCACCTCCAGCCGGCGCCGCACCTGCCCCGCGGAGCTGGCGCGGACCACGCCGGGGAGCGCCTCCACCAGCTCCAGCAGCGCCGCGGCGGCCTCGACCGCCTGGTAGTAGCGCCGCCGCCCGCGCATCGAGCGCGCGAAGGCCACCCCCTCCAGGATCTTTTCCGCCGTCTTCGCCCCGAAGCCGGGGAGCGCCGCCAGCCGGCCGGCCGTGGCGGCGTCCTCCAGCTTCTCCAGCGAGTCGATTCCCAGCTCCTTGAAGAGCGTGCGCCCGCGTTTGGCGCCGACCCCCTTGATCCGCATCACGTCGTACAGCCCCACGGGCGTCTCGGCGCGCAGCTCCTCCAGCATGCGCGCGGTGCCCGTGGACACGAGTTCGCCCAGCACCGACGCGATCCCCTCGCCCACGCCGGGGAGGGTGCGCAGCTCGCCGGCCGCGGCCAGCGCGGACAGGTCGGCGGAGGAGGTTTCCAACGACCTGGCGGCGGACTGGAACGCCTTTGCGCGGAAAGGGTTGCCCCCCACCACCTCCAGCAGCATGGCGATTTCGCCCAGCGCGGCGGCGGCCTCGCGTGCCGTCATCCGCCGCCCAGCCGCACGCGGTGAAAGTCCAGCCGCGAGTACGGCGGCGACCCCGGCCGCTCGCGGGTGCGGCGCTCGGGGGCGGGGGCGGGGGTCACGTCCTCCGTGTGGGTTTCGATGTACCAGAGCGCGCGCGCCACCAGCTTGAGCGCCTCGGCGGTGGTGAGGATGGAGTACAGGCCGGCGATCTCGCCGCCGGGGAGCACGTTCTCGAAGTCCATCCCCGCGTCGCGCCCCGGCTCCGTCCACACGGGGGGGATGCCGTCGCCCACCTCGGTGTCGAAGGGCACCACGCTGAAGCCGGCGCGCATGCGGTGGATGCCCAGCACCATCAGCATCTGCACGTCCGTGAACTCCATGTCCAGCGGATCGCACCCCGGGCAGACGGTGACGAAGAAGCCGTCCACGGGCTCCGGGGGCACGTCGGTCCCGATGCTGGCCCAGAACAGGTTGGGCGGAAGCTGCAGATAGATGGTGTCGTACGGCGTAGAGAACGCCCAATCCTCCAGCCGCGGCGCGCCCTCCACCAGGTACCGCGCCACGGCCTGGTCCAGCACGTACAGCCGCCGCCCGAAGCGCCAGAAGTTGAAGGCGTGGTAGAAGAGCGCCCGGTACTCCTCCAGCATCTCCGGCGGCGCATCGGGCGGAATGATGTCGCGGATCGAGTCGCCGCCGGTGCCCAGGAAAACGAAGCGCTCGCGGCGCGCGGGGTCTTCGCCGCGCCCCTCGGCCTCGTCCAGGATCATGGGGAAGACGCGCGACTCGAAGTCGCCGTCCATGAACGCGAGCTCGTACGGCGTCAGCCGCGCCGTATCGGCCTCGGCGCCGCCCTGTTCATCGGCGGCGTCCGCCCCGTCGACGCGCGGAACACCGTCCGGGCCCTCGCCGGGCTCGTTCCGCATCCCGTCCTCTCGCTCCTCGACCACCGCATCCTCCTGTTGAGTCCCCACCCCCCGCCCGCCCCGGCTCCGCCCCCGGCAAACCGCGCCGCTCGGTCCTCGCGGGCGACGGGAGAATTCGAGGGCCGAGGCGGAGTTCAGCCGCCCGCCGAGCACCCCCCATCCCCGGCCCTTCCCCCACAAACTGCGTGGGGG
>JAHWJJ010000332.1 GCA_019348475.1 Gemmatimonadota bacterium
GGCGAGTTCGAGTCCGCGTTCTCGGGCCCTCACTGGCCGGAACCCGAGACCGAACAGTGATGCGCTCCTGCCGCCGATTCTTCTACGACGCCGGTCAGCACGACCGCGTGGCACCAGAAGACGAACACCGACATCCGCACCTGGTACGGCGGGCTGGTGGACGGCATGCGCGACGCCAGCGGGCAGATGTACATGCGCAACCGCTACTACGACCCGCAGACGGGGCAGTTCACGCAGACGGACCCCATTGGGCTGGCAGGCGGGCTGAACAGCTACGGGTTCGCGGCGGGGGACCCCGTCACATACGCGGATCCGTATGGTCTGTGCGCGGCGAGCCAGGTTCAGCCTGCGCAAGGAGACAACCCCGAGGCTGTGTGTCCGGGCGGGTTGACGCACGGCGAGTTCTATGCCAAAGAAGACGGCTTCGCAAGTAGCGTGTTCCCACTTCGGCGCAATGTCGGGGACACAGGGGTCCAGCAGCCCTTGGTGGTCACATTCCGAAATCTGGCAATTGCCCGAACCTGTCCAGCATCAATCAAACTGCTGGACGTACCTCTGACGCCGCTCGCGGCGCGGCGGCAAGGCCCTACATACTGGGAGATGAACAGTATTTCCTTTGGACAGAGAGGATTCCGCATAGCGCCTTTTGGCCTCACCCTCTTGGATACACGACAGGTGAATTATCATGGAGAAGTTGAGGACGTACATAAGGGCGGAATCCAACTCGCGGCTGGTAGTGTCCACTGCGCGACGGGAACCGGCGTTTTTGCTTCCATGGGATCACCGTGACCTCAGGCGGCATGCCGCTGCGGCACAATTTCCAATCCCCCGAATCTAGAAAGGATGCGGCTCCGATGCGCACTCTCTTGGCGGTCGCACTCCTGCTGCTCCTCATGAGCAGCGCCTGTTTTCTTGCTCCGCGATCTGTCCGGGCCGCGAGACGTGGGCCGAGCAACGGCCAGCAAGCAAAGCTCGCACGCGCGGCGGTGGTCATTCTCGACGATATTGCCGCACAAGTGAGCGATGCGCCGCCAGCGCGCTTCCAATTGGTTCCCTACGAAGAATCGACGCTCGAGCAGGTTGTCGAGCGCCTGTCGGCGATGCGCAAGCCGGTTGAGTGTTCATCGCGCATAGAGGCGAGTACTCTGCGGCTCGAATGCAGGCCCCTCTCCCGTGCGAACCGGTGGCTGCTCAGCACCCAAACGGCGTTAGCGCAGCAGCAGCGGGCGCGGTCTGGCGATTCTGCGCGCCTCGGTCCGCCCTCCGCCGTGCATGTAGCCGGTCGTCTTGGAACCGTTATCCTGCACCCTGCGGAAGCAGCACGGCTAGATACGGCTTACCTGTTCTTGGGCAACTACATCATGTCCCAAGAAGACGTTAGCGCACCAGAGGATCAGGCAGGGAGCTGGTTCATCGTCCGCCAGTACCGCGCGTCCGACATCACCGGTAGCTCAGGAACGCCCCGGCACGCGCCCCACAAACACGAGCGATAGCACGCCATGTAGCGCGCCAGGCGTGGACCGCACCTCGGAGTCGCTGATGCACGAGGCGTTCACTCACGACGCCCGGGGCAAGCTGCTGACCGCCACGGAGCAGTCCAGCACGCTCACCGGGGCCGCGGGAAGCGACTTCCACCAGTGGTACACGGGGCTCGGCAGCCTGGCGGCAACCGACTGGGACAACCAGCAGAAACCCCGAGTTCGCCACCGAACAGTTCGCGACCGACGCGCTGGGCAACGTCTACTGGCGGCGCAGCGGCTCAGCCGGGAACTGGATGGTTGCGGCCCCGTACCAGACCTTCTACACGCCCCGCGCCGGGCGCGTCGCGGGCACGAAGCGGCTGCCGCCGAGCTCGCTCTCGGAGCCGCAGTACGACGACCTGACCAGCCGGGCCTATGACGCGAGCGGCAACGTGGACTGGGGAGGGAACGAGGTGATCACCACGGCTCCCGACGGCAGCCAGTTCACTTCGCGCTACGCGCGCAGCCGCTCGTACTACGGCGCGGACGAGCGCCTGCGGTACTACCAGGAGCAGGTGCTGGTGAGCAGCGGCACCTCGGTGCAGAACCTGGGGGTGTGGGAGGAGTATCGCTACGACCCGCTGGGCCGCCGCGTGCTGGTGCGGAGCAACCGCGACGACCTGTGCGACCAGCCCGACCAGTGCGTCAGCCACATCACCCGCTACGTGTGGTCGGGCGACCAGGTGCTGTGGGAGCTGCGGGCGGAGGGCGGAAACGGGGCATCGCTGGAGAGCGAGAGCAGCATGGGCGCGCAGCACGGCCGCGTGAGCTACTTCCACGCGGGCGGGATCGACCGGCCGCTGGTGATCATGAAGAACGACACCAGCATCATCCCGCACCAGAACTGGCGGGGCCAGTTCGCGTTCGGGACCTACGCGAACGGGCAGGTGAGCGACTGCAACGGATGGAGGAGCCCGTGCTCCAACGTGCCCTGGGCGGGCTTCCGCACCACGGCGTGGCATGTGGAGGCCAACGCGCCGGACATCCGCAACTGGTACGGGGGCCTGGTGGACGGCATGCGCGATGCCAGCGGGCAGATGTACATGCGCAACCGGTACTACGACCCCGCCACGGGCCAGTTCACGCAGACGGACCCGATCGGGATCGCGGGCGGGCTGAACGCGTACGGGTTCGCGGCAGGGGACCCGGTCACATATAGCGATCCGTACGGGTTGTATATTATCATCCAAGGTTCGAGAGAATATCGTCAGCGGGTCCTGCGCGCCCTCGCGTACGTCGCCGGCCGGTCGGAGACGTTCCGGGACATCCACAATCTGTTTGCTGCCTCCCGTCGAGTTCACATCCGCATTGGTGCGGACATTCTAGGGAACGATTGCTCCGCACCCGGGTGTCACCGGTCCGTTCCATTCCAAGGAATCTCTCTCATCCAGGTGCGAGACGATATCGATGGGGACCTCGCCTTCGCAGAAGTCCTGGCGCACGAGATCATCCATGCTGCCGGCGCCCAATCCAGACGCCTTCCGACCAACGTCCCCTTACAGTGCGCTGCGCGGCTGGCTTCGACTGCGCACGCCTGCACGGAGGTGTGGGATCAGCAGATCAAACAGGAGATCGAGGATTGGCACGAACGCGCGAGAGCTGTGCGCGCACTGCAGTCCGGCGACTCAAAGCAAGACTGAGGAGGAAGCGATGATGAGCGCTAATTCCCGGTTCGGCTACGTGACGCTAATGTGTTACATCTTGCTCGCTGGCTGTCGCCCGCCCGCTGCCGTTGATGTACTGCGCGGCGAGTGGGTAGTCCTGGTTCCCGATGGAAGCACCGCACAGGACACGCTGGGGCGAATGGTCTTCGGTCCCCGCATTCCGTGCTACTGTGACGATGTTTTCTCCATGCCGAAGGATGGGATCAGCGGTCGGGCGTATTTGGGGACGGCCGAAGGAAACCCACCCGCGTATGGCTCTGATCTTCAGGAGGCTGTGATCGCCCGCTATTCCCCCCAAGATGATTCTGTAATCATCGAAGGAATTGCCGGGTACCGTTTCGCCGGGCGCGCAGATGGCGATTCGCTGATCACTGGAGAATGGATTGACGCTGAGGCCGCCACAATGCGTAGGACCGGGACGTTCGAGATGCGTGCTGTTGCTCCGACTGCGATCACAGACTCTGCCCGGATCAGAGGCTCGAGGGAAGTCGCGCGCTGGCTGAGGGGTGACGTCCCACCGCCGGTCGGGCCGGTAGACACAGTCCTGCCCATTAACGCCCTGCCTCCGCAGGGCCGGTGAGATTGATACCACTTGTCACGCCGGCCGAAGATCGTCGCCTTCCCCTACTACCCAAACGTGGGCGGTGGATCGATGGTGATCGGCGAGGAGTGGACGCACTTCCGGTACGACGGTGCCGGGAACATGGTGTACGCCGAGAACGCCGAGGCCATCGTTCAGCGCAGCTACTCCCGCGGCGGGCTCCTGCGGGGCGACACGCTACGCATCCGCCGCTACGCCGAGCTGGACTTCGGCACCCACGTGTACGGACTGGAGCACGGCTACGACCTGCTGAGCCGGCCGCTGTGGCAGGTGCATCCGCGCAACCTGGCCGTGAGCAGCCACACCGACCGGTGGCAGTACGACGCGGGGACCGGCGCGCTGCTGGCGGCGCAGAGCCGCCTCGGGCTGCACTTCACCTTCGGGAACGACGTGGGTGGACGGCTGATCAGCGTGCGGGGCCCCGGCGGCAGCTTCGTGGATTCCACCACGTACGACCGGGGCGGACGCCGGCTTCTGCGGCGGGCGTGGACCAGCACCGGGGAGACGCTGATGCACGAGGCGTTCACTCATGACGCCCGCGGCAAGCTGCTGACCGCCACCGAGCAGTCCAGCACGCTCACCGGGGCCGCGGGAAGCGACTTCCACCAGTGGTACACGGGGCTCGGCAGCCTGGCGGCAACCGACTGGGACAACCAGCAGAAACCCCGAGTTCGCCACCGAACAGTTCGCGACCGACGCGCTGGGCAACGTCTACTGGCGGCGCAGCGGCTCAGCCGGGAACTGGATGGTTGCGGCCCCGTACCAGACCTTCTACACGCCCCGCGCCGGGCGCGTCGCGGGCACGAAGCGGCTGCCGCCGAGCTCGCTCTCGGAGCCGCAGTACGACGACCTGACCAGCCGGGCCTATGACGCGAGCGGCAACGTGGACTGGGGAGGGAACGAGGTGATCACCACGGCTCCCGACGGCAGCCAGTTCACTTCGCGCTACGCGCGCAGCCGCTCGTACTACGGCGCGGACGAGCGCCTGCGGTACTACCAGGAGCAGGTGCTGGTGAGCAGCGGCACCTCGGTGCAGAACCTGGGGGTGTGGGAGGAGTATCGCTACGACCCGCTGGGCCGCCGCGTGCTGGTGCGGAGCAACCGCGACGACCTGTGCGACCAGCCCGACCAGTGCGTCAGCCACATCACCCGCTACGTGTGGTCGGGCGACCAGGTGCTGTGGGAGCTGCGGGCGGAGGGCGGAAACGGGGCATCGCTGGAGAGCGAGAGCAGCATGGGCGCGCAGCACGGCCGCGTGAGCTACTTCCACGCGGGCGGGATCGACCGGCCGCTGGTGATCATGAAGAACGACACCAGCATCATCCCGCACCAGAACTGGCGGGGCCAGTTCGCGTTCGGGACCTACGCGAACGGGCAGGTGAGCGACTGCAACGGATGGAGGAGCCCGTGCTCCAACGTGCCCTGGCCGGGATTCCGCACAACGGCCTGGCATGTGGAGGCGAACGCGCCGGACATCCGCAACTGGTACGGCGGCCTGGTGGACGGCATGCGCGATGCCAGCGGCCAGATGTACATGCGCAACCGGTACTACGATCCGGCGACGGGGCAGTTCACGCAGACGGATCCGATCGGGCTGGCGGGCGGGCTGAACTCGTATGGGTTCGCGGCAGGGGACCCGGTCACATATAGCGATCCGTATGGGTTGAAGCCTACGTGCGACGAGAAGGCGGAAGCGGCACAGGGGCGTTTGTGCGCAATCGTCGTGACC
>JAHWJJ010000333.1 GCA_019348475.1 Gemmatimonadota bacterium
CCCACGACGGCGAGGTTTCCGGGCTGCCGCCGAAGCCGAAGTTGGGGGCCGCCTGCGCCGCGCCGCCGCCGCTGGAAAGCGAGGTCCACACCTTGGCCACGCCCGAGGCGTCGGTGGCGTACGCCAGCCGCTGCCCGTCCGCGGAAAGGGCGGGCGCCGACTCGGTACGCGTGGTGCTGGTGATGCGCGTCTCCGCGCCGCCGGCAAGGGGGACGGAGTACAGCTCGCCGTTGCCGTGCCGGAAGCTGACGAACACCACGTTGCCGCCGCTGGCGCTGGGGTCGCGGTCGTCGGACGCGTGCTGGGTCAGGCGCGCGAAGTCGCCGCCGTCCAGCGCCACCCGGTACAGGTCGCGGTTGCCGGCCGCGGACATGTCGAACACCACGGTCGGGGGCGGCTCCACCGCCAGCTTCACGGTCCCGGAGCGGGCGCCGGCCGTTGCCCGCACCTCCAGCTCACCCGCGCGCAGCAGGCGCAGCGTGCCGCCGTTCACCACCTGCGCGGCGTCCGCCGGGCTCACGGTGAGCGAGACGGCGCCCGGCGCCAGCGGCTGCCCGTCCGCCGTCACCGCAATCGTCACGAGCTCGCCACGCTCCAGCCGCCCGGCGGAGGTGACCTGCAGGTCCGTCGGCACCGGCGTTACGCCGCCGCCCTTTTCGCCGCACGCGGCCAGGAGCGCGGCCACGGCGATGGTAGCGGCCAGGCGCCGCGGGGGGGAGAGGTTGGGAAAAGACACGGGAGTGCGGGGGTGAGGGGGCAACGCGGAACGGCGCTGAAAGATGGACTCGCGGGGCGCCGCGCACCAGTGGTGCGAGCGCGGAGTACACCGCGTGTGCGCGCGGGTGCCCCCGCCCTCCGCCCGTTGCGCGGCCAGGATTCAGCACGTACGCCCCGATCCGCGCCGCGCCCCCTCCGCTCGCCGAGGCTCGCACCTCCCCCAAAAACCCCTGGGGGAGGTTGAACGGCGCATTCATCCCGCATGCGTGCAGCGCCGGGTGACCTGGGTTGACCTCCACCCCACCCCACACTACGTCGCACCCCTGTCATCCTGAGGAGCCGCCACGCAGATCGTTGCCTGCGCGGGATGTATGGCGGCGACGAAGGACCTTGCCGGCGAACCGTGGGCCCGGGGTTTTGCGGAGGAGTTTCCCTCGCGCGTGGGCAGAGAAAGTCCTTCGGTCGCGCGCAGGCGGTTGTGGCAGTTCAGGTTGCGCGCGTGCGCTCCCTCAGGACGACAGGGCTTCGACTCGGCGCGTTGGGGCGACACCAGAGAGGTGCTGCTGCACCCGAACGGCAATCGAGCGGAGGGGGAGTGCCGGGGCGCCGCCGCCGGGCACGACGCCGGGCGCCACTCCCCGTCCACCGTGGTGTGGATGCGTTCACTTTTGGGAGGGTTGCAACCGGCGTTGAAGCCAGTCTGGTTTCGGCCTCTTCATGATTTTGATCCGCCAATCAACCACATCTAAACATTTCCGGAGACAAAGTGACTACGCGTGCAAGCCGGCGTACCCACCGGGAAGGGATGGCGGAACGCGCAGCCGATTTATTCGATAATATCGGTCGTGAAACGTTGTTAAGGCCGGCGGCGCCACCTGTCCGTTTGTACCGGAAAGCGTGAAACGGGCGCCCGGTGCCAAGGCGCATAAATGTCTGACTGACATATGGTTAGCGCCCCATGTGGCACCGCATCTACAAGAGACTGGCGCCGAGGGTGACGCGGGGTTATGGTTGAACCACGACGGTCGCTTGCGTGCATTAAACAGCGGTTTAGGGGCGTGCTGATCCGGTGGTGTGTAGCAGGATGTCCCGGCGAGCGCCAATGCGCAGCGCGGGTGCACAGATTCTATTCGGCCACGGTGAGAACATTTTCGCGCTCGCCGTGGCTCTTCGCCCCGGTGTACCCGGGCGCAGCTCCCTGAAGGAGGTTTTCGTACGATGCGTTCAGCGCCCGGTGCAACGCGGCTCTCCGCCGCCGGCCTGGTAGCCGCGGCGGCCCTTGCCGCGCCGCTCGCCGCCCAGCACGAGCACGAGCACCATCCGCCCGCGGCCCAGCCCGCCACGCAGACCCCCGCCGCGCGGCCGGCGAACGCGCGCGAGGAGCCGGCGCGGGCGGCGGTGCGCTTCGGGTTCCGGCCAGTGCGCGAGGGCGCCACCAGCGTAAAGGTGGGCGACGAGGCGGAGCTGCGCATCCACGTCACCGATCCCGCCACGGGGCAGCCCGTGCGCGGCCTCCTCCCCATGGGGTGGATCGACTACCGCGCGAGCACGGCGGCAACGGCGCGGGAGAGCTGCCGGCAGAAGGTGGGCGCCTTTCTGGACGGCACGCTGCACGTAAAGCACGGGCAGATGAACATCGCCCAGCCCGTGGAAGACCTGAACGGGCACTACCTGCTGGCGCTGGCCCGCTCGCCCCAGGTGGTCGTCATCGACCCGGTGAAGGGGTTCGGCCGGACGAAGCTGTACACCACCGTCCTCCTTCCCGGCGCGGGCGCCGACTGGGCCAGCACGGCGGACGACCGGCGCGTGTTCGTCACCGTTCCCGGCGTCGGCAAGGTGGCGGTGATCAACACGCACAGCTGGCGGGTGGACACGCTGCTGGACGCGGGCGCGAAGCCCACCCGCGCGGCCATGGACGGCGCCGGGCGGCTGTGGGTGACCGACGATTCCGGCGCGGAGAGCGCCGTGCGCGTGTTCGACGCCGAGACGCTGCGCGAGCACGCCGTGATCCGCGTGGGCGCCGGGCCGCACGTGATGGCGTTCTCGGCGGACGGCGCCCTGGCCTTCGTCGCCGCGCGCGGCGCGGGCGAGGTGGTGGTGATCGACGCGCGGGCGCTGCGGCCCACCGCCGCCGTGCGCACGGGCGACGGGCCGGCCGACATGGCCTGGTCCACCGCCCGCAACGCGCTCTTCGTCGCCAACGACGGCGACGGCACGGTGGCCGTGGTGGACCCCGCCGCGCGCGCGGTCACCGAGCGCATTCCCTTTGCCCCCGGCATCCGCTTCATCCGCTTCGCCCCCACGCCGGTGCACGGCGAAGGCCACGCGGCGCACGGCCCGGCCACGGACGCTTCGCGGCTGGCGTTCGTGGTGAACCCCGCCGAGGGAACGCTGCAGATCTACGACGCCGTCTCCCGGCAGGTGATCCGCACCCTGAGCGGCGCGCCGGAGCCGGACCAGATCGGCTTCAGCGCCAACTTCGCCTACGTGCGCACGGCGGGGACGGCGACGGTGGCCAGGATCCCCCTCAACAACCCCACCTCCGGGGCCACGGGGCCGCACGACTACTTTCCCGCGGGGGGCAGGGAGCCCGGCTCCGTCGCGGCGCGCGGGCTGGGCGACGTGGTGATCGCGCAGCCGGGGATGCACGACGCCGTGTACGTGCTGAACCCGGCGGAGCGGATGATCTACAGCTACCACTACATGGAGGGGATGCCGATCCCCCACGGCGGGCTGACCACGTACGGCTTTGAGCCCAGGGCCATCCGCACGGTGTCGCGCCGGATGCGCGAGCTGGAGCCCGGCGTCTACGCCGCCACCGTCCGCCTGGAGCGCGCGGGCGACTACGACCTGATCGTGCGCATCCCCGACCCGTACGCCCTGGAGTGCCACGGCTTCAGCATCCGCCCCGACCCGGCGCGGCTGGCGGACCGGCTGCGGATCGTCCCGGGCGAGCTGCGGCTGCGGCCGGGCCCCAACACCGTGCGCTTTCACCTGACCGACGCGCAGACGGGCGAGGCGCTGGAGCAGGTGGAGGACGTGATGGTGCAGTTCGCCTCCACCGACGGCTTCGCGCGCCGGGTGATGGCGCGGCCGGCCGGCGGAGGGACGTACGAGGTGTCGCTGGACGTCCCCGGCACCGGCGTCTACTACGCCAGCTTCGAGGTGCCCTCGTACGGCATCACGCTGCGCGACCGCTCGCCGCTGATCTTCCATGCCGCGGACGGCGGGCGCTGACGCCGCGCCGGGGCTCTCGGGCGCGGTCGCGCCGGAGTACCTGGAGGAGCACCGCCTGGCCCCCCTGTCGTGGGAGGCGGGGCGGCTGCTGCTGGGCTACGCCGGGCGCCCCGACCCCCAGGCGGTGGCGGAGCTGGAGGCGCTGTTCGGCGCGCCGGCGGAGCTGCGCGAGCTGGACGACGCGGAGCTGGAGGAGGCCATCGAGCGCGCCAGCGGCCGCGCCGAGCCCACCGCCGCCGGGCTGATCGCGGACCTGGGCGGCTCCGCGGACGGCGCCGCGGACGGCGAGGGGGCCGCGCACGACCTGGAGCAGATGGCCAACCAGGCGCCCGTGGTGCGCCTGGTGAACCTGCTGCTGGCCGAGGCGGTGGAGGCGGGCGCCAGCGACGTGCACCTGGAGGCCGAGGGGCGGTCGATGAGCGTGCGGTACCGGGTGGACGGCGTCCTTCAGCCCGCGCCCTCCCCGCCCGCCAACCTGCGCCACGCCGTCGTCAGCCGGCTGAAGATCATGGCCGAGATGGACATCGCCGAGCGCCGCCTGCCGCAGGACGGCCGCGTGCGGCTGCGCACTGGCGACCGCGAGCTGGACGTGCGCGTGAGCACGCTGCCGACGCTGCACGGCGAGTCCGTCGTCCTGCGCCTGCTGGACGTGGAGGGGCAGCGCATCGGGCTGGACGGGATGGGGATGGCGGACGACACCCTCGCCGCCCTTCTCCGCTTCGCCGCGAAACCGCACGGCGTCCTCCTCGCCACCGGCCCCACGGGGAGCGGCAAGACGACCACGCTCTACGCCCTCCTGGACCGCATCCGCACCGGGCGCGAGAAGATCGTGTCCGTGGAGGATCCCGTGGAGTACGAGCTTCCCGGCGTTGCGCAGGTGCCCGTGCACGCGCGGGTGGGGCTGACCTTCGCGCGGGCGCTGCGCTCCATCCTGCGCCAGGACCCCGACGTCCTGCTGGTGGGCGAGATGCGCGACCCCGAGACGGCGGAGATCTGCATCCAGGCGGCGCTCACCGGGCACCTGGTCCTTTCCACCCTGCACACCAACGACGCGCCCGGCGCGCTGACGCGGCTGATCGACCTGGGGGTGGCGGGCTACCTGGTGGCCAGCACGGTAGAGGCGGTGCTGGCGCAGCGGCTGGTGCGCCGCGTCTGCCGCCACTGCGTGCAGCGCGAGGCGCCGGCGCCGGGGGTGGCGCGCGAGATGGCGGACGCGGGCTTCGGGGCGGATTCCGTTCCCCGCGCGGTGGGATGCCCGGCGTGCCGCGGGACGGGGTTTCGCGGCCGGACCGGGCTGTTCGAGCTGTTGACGGTGGACGAGGCGATCCGGCCCGAGGTGCCGCGCCAGGCCGGCAGCGACGTGCTGCGCGCCATCGCGGTGCAGCGCGGGATGCGCCCGCTGCGCGCCGACGGCTGGCGCCAGGTGGCGGCCGGCGTGACCACCCCGGGCGAGGTGCTGCGCGTGGCGTGAGTGCGAGACGGGCCCTCTCCCCTGCCAGGCCTTTCGCTCGTTCCTCGCGACGGCTGGCGACCCCTCCCCCAACCCCGG
>JAHWJJ010000037.1 GCA_019348475.1 Gemmatimonadota bacterium
CGCCCGGCGGGAGCGCGCCGCGGGGCGGGGCGCCGGCCCCATGCGCCCGCCGCCGGCCAGTCGAGCGTTCGTCATCCGTTGTAGATGGGGCCCTGGCGCTCGCGGTACAGCTCCAGCACCGCGTTGGCCTCGTCGCGCAGCATACCGTGTACGATCTGAATGCCGCGCGCCTCCAGGTACGCGTGCGATTCCGGGAACACGGGACCTTCCTCGAACTTCAGGCGCCGTGCATCGTCGCGGTGGGCGCCGCAGACCACGCGGCGCACCCCGCTCCACAGCGTGGCGCCCAGGCACATGGCGCACGGCTCACAGCTGGTCACCAGCTCGTGGGCGGGCATCCCGTCCTGCCGCAGCGTGAACGAGCTCAGCCGCGCCTGTGCCGCCATGAACGCCACCATCTCGCCGTGTAGCGTGCAGTTGTTCAGCCGTACCACGCTGTTCATCCCCACGGACAGCAGCCGCCCGGTCTGCATCTCGAAGATCGCCGCGCCGAACGGGCCGCCTGTGCCGCGCACCACGTTCTCGCGGCTGATCGCGATGGCCAGCCGCATCCGCTCCTCGTCGGACGGGTAGCGCCGGTCCCAGTCCACCACGGTGTCGACCCAGTCGGGGTAGTCGATGCGGATCGGCGGGATCGGCGAGGTGGCGGCGTTCATCGGCTGGGCTGGATGGATCGGATGCAGGGATGCGGCACGGGCGGCAAACGTATGGGCGGCGCCGGATTTCATCAACCGGAGCCCGCGGGGGTCCATTGCGCGTCCCCGCGGCGACGGGTTATCTGTTGTGGATTCCGCCCCGCGCCTACCCGTACCCCAGCCGTGATCCCGTGAGCACATCCGTAGGACGCAACGTGCCGCGCAAGGACGGCATTCCCAAGGTAACCGGCGCCGCGCTGTACGTCGACGACCTGCGCTTTCCGGGGATGCTGTACGGCCGCACCATCCGTTCCACCATCTCGCGCGGGCGCATCACCTCCATCCGCTTCGACTTCGACACCGCCGGGTTCACCATCGTCCAGGCCGGCGACGTGCCGGGGGACCGGTGCAACTACGTGGCGCTGCTGGAGGACGACCAGCCGTTCCTGGCCGCGCACCAGATCAACCACCAGGCCGAGCCCATCCTGCTGCTGGCCCACGAAGACCGCGACGTGCTGAACGCCGCGAAGGTGGAGATCGAGTACGAGCGCGACATCCCCGTGATGGACGCGCAGGCGTCGCCCGTGGTCTTCAAGGAGATCCGTATCCGCAAGGGCGACGTGGAGCGGGCGATGGAGACGGCGGAGGTGATCGTGGAGGGGACGTACCGCACCGGCCACCAGGAGCACGTCTACATCGAGACCAACGGGGTGATCGCCGTCCCCGAGGCCGACGGGGGGATGACGGTGCACGGCTCGCTGCAGTGCCCGTACTACGTGCACAAGGCGCTGAAGGCCCTCCTCGACCTGCCGGACGAGAGGGTGCGCGTGGTGCAGACGGAGACCGGCGGCGGCTTCGGGGGCAAGGAGGAGTACCCGTCCGTCATCGCCGGCCACGCCGCGCTGCTGGCCCGCAAGTCCGGCCACCCGGTGAAGATGGTGTACGACCGGGAGGAGGACATGGTGGCCACCACCAAGCGCCACCCGTCCGTCATCCGCCACCGGACGGGGCTCACGCGCGACGGGCGGCTGGTGGCCATGGACATCGACGTGCTGCTGGACGGCGGCGCGTACGTGACGCTGAGCCCGGTCGTCCTCTCCCGCGGCTGCATCCACGCCGCCGGCCCCTACCGCTGCGAGCACGTGCGCACGGTGGGCCGGGCGGTGATGACCAACACCCCGCCCAACGGCGCCTTTCGCGGCTTCGGCGCGCCCCAGACGCAGTTCGCCATGGAGGTGCACATGGAGCGCATCGCCGAGGCGCTGGGGATGGACCCCGTGCGCCTGCGCGACATCAACGCGCTGCGCCCCGGCGACACCACGGCCACCGGGCAGCGGATGGGCGACGACTGCAGCGCGCTGGAGGTGCTGCGCACGGCCGTCGAGCGCAGCGACTTCCACCGCAAGCGCGCGGAGTACGCAGGAACGGGCAAGGGCATCGGCCTCTCCCTCTTCTACCACGGCTCGGGCTTCACCGGCAGCGGCGAGGTGCACCTGAAGAGCAAGGTGGCGCTGGAGGCGCGCGAGGACGGCGTGCGCGTCCTGGTCGCCAGCGCCGAGATCGGCCAGGGGACGCGGACGATGCTGGCGCAGATCGCCGCGGACGCGCTGGGGGTGCCGTACGAGGAGGTGGAGCCGGTGCAGCCAGACACGGCCCAGGTGCCGGACAGCGGCCCCACGGTGGCCTCGCGCACCTGCATGGTGGTCGGCGGCATCCTGCAGAAGTGCGCGCAGGAGATGCGCGAGAAGATCGGGATGATGACGCCGCAGGAGTACGCGCGGCTGCACGGGCCGCTGCTGGTCACCCGCCAGTACGAAAAGCCGCACGACATCACCTGGAACGACACCGAGTACACCGGCGACGCCTACGCCACCTACGGCTGGGGGTGCGACGTGGCCGAGGTGGAGCTGGACCCGGTCACCTACGAGGTGCGCCCGCTGCGCGTCACCGTGGTGCACGAGATCGGCAAGGCGATCCACCCCCTGCTGGTGGAAGGGCAGATCGAGGGCGGCACCGCGCAGGGCGTGGGGTGGGCGCTGAACGAGCACGTGGTGATGCGCGACGGCGCCATGGCGAACGCGCAGCTCACCAACTACACCATCCCCACGACGCTCGACACGCCGCGGCTGGACGTGGTGATCCTGGAGAACCCCAGCAGCTACGGGCCTTTTGGCGCCAAGGGCGTAGGGGAGATGCCCATCGACGGCCCCGCGCCGGCCGTGATCAACGCCATCCGCCACCTGGGGCTGGACGTGCGCGACATTCCCGCGATCCCCGAGGCGGTGATGGAGGTGGCATGCGCTTCACGCTGAACGGAGCTCCGGCGGAGGTGGAGGCGCCGCCCATGAAGCGCCTGCTGGACGTGCTGCGCGAGGAGTGCGCGCTCACCGGCAGCAAGGAGGGGTGCGGCGAGGGCGAGTGCGGCGCCTGCACGGTGCTGGTGGACGGCATGCCCGTCGTCAGCTGCCTGGTCCCCTTCGCCCAGGTGCGCGACGCGGAGGTGGTCACCATCGAGGGGCTGGGCGGAACGCACCCGCTGCAGAAGGCGTTCGCGGAGCTGGGCGGCGCGCAGTGCGGCATCTGCACGCCGGGGATGATCATGGCGGCGGTGGCGCTGGGGCCGGACCCCGGGTTCGAGGAGATCCGCCGGGGGCTGGCGGGCAACCTGTGCCGGTGCACCGGCTACGAGGCCATCTACCGCGCGGTGCAGGGGGCGTCCGCGTGAAGGCCGCCGCGTCCTCGATGGACCTGCTGGAGCCGCGTTCGCTGGACGACGCGCTGGGAATGCTGCGGCAGCACGCGCCGCTGATGCCGCTGGCGGGGTGCACGGACGTGTTCGTGGCGCTGCAGTTCGGCACGGAGACGGCGCGGCGGTTCCTCAACATCTGGGGACTGGACGAGCTGCGGGGCATCGACGTCCGCGACGGCGTCCTGCGCATGGGCGCGCTGGCCACGTACACCGAGCTGGGCCGCTCGCCGCTGGTGTGGGAGCACCTGCCCATGCTGGTCGCCGCATCCCGCGAGGTAGGCGGGATGCAGATCCAGAACCGCGGCACGCTGGGCGGCAACATCGCGAACGGCTCGCCGGCGGGCGACTCGCTTCCCGTGCTGGCGGCGGCGGACGCGGTCGTCGTGCTCCGCAGCCTGGACGGGGAGCGGCGGGTGCCGTTCACCGAGTTCTACACCGGCTACCGCGCCACCGTCATCCGCCCCGACGAGCTGATCGTGGCCGTGGAGGTGCCGCCGGTGGAGGGGGCGCAGTGGTTCCGGAAGGTGGGCACCCGCGCCGCGCAGGCCATCAGCAAGGTGGTGATGGCCGGCGTCCGCGCGCCGCGCCCGCGCATCGCGCTGGGGAGCGTGGCGGCAACGGTGGTGCGGCTGCCGCAGACGGAGAACGCGCTGGCGGCCGGCTCCACCCTCGAGGAAGCGCAGCGCGTGCTGCGGCAGGAGATCCACCCCATCGACGACGTGCGCTCCACCGCCGCGTATCGGCTTCGCGTCGCCGCCAACCTGCTCGGCCAGTTCTGGGCCGAGACGGGCTGATGGACCTCGCCCGGCTCACGGCGTTCCTGGCGGATCTGGCGCAGAACAACGAGCGGGCGTGGTTCGAGGCGCACCGCTCCGAGTACCAGGCCCTGCGCGACGACTTCACCGCGCTCGTCCGTGAGGTGATCGCGGGCATCGCGGAGTGGGACGAGGGGGTGCGGTGGAAGGACCCGAAGGACTGCATCTTCCGCATCTACCGCGACGTGCGGTTCAGCAGGCACAAGGCGCCGTACAAGACCACGTTCAGCGCGTACGTCAGCGACAGCCCGCGCCGCGGCGGGCCGCCGGGCTACTACTTCGAGGTGGATGAGAAGGGGACCATGCTCGCCGCGGGCGGCATCTGGATGCCGGAGCCCGCGGTCCTCGCCCGGCTGCGCGATTCCATCGCCGAGCACCCGCAGCGCCTGCAGAAGGTGCTGCGGTCGCGCGGCTTCAAGAAGACCTTCGGCGACCTGCAGGGCGACCGCCTGACGCGCCCGCCGCGCGGCTACTCCGAAGCCACGCCGCTCATCGACTACGTCAAGCTCAAGAGCTTCATCGTCTGGCGCGAGCGCGACGTCCGCACGGCGGGGGATGACGAGGCGCTCGACTGGCTGACGGAATCCTTCCGCACCGCGCGCCCGCTCGTAGAATGGGCGCGAACCTCGCTGCAGGGGATCGGCACGGCCGGATAACGGCGGAAGCTACGCCGATCCCACTCACGGCTCTACGCCAATCCTACTCGGATTGCTACGGCCGTCCTACGTGGATCGGAGAACGGGAAACGCTTGTAGGGCGCCCGGGAACGAACTGTCATTCCGCTGCGGCGCCTCCTTCGGAATCAGACGATCGACGAAGAGCCGTTCGCAGGGCTCCGCGCCCGGTAACGCCGATTTCAGCCCCACGTACCGGCGGCTCAGGATCCGCTCTCCTGCGCGCGGGCGACGCGCGTCGCGACGAACCGCGCGAACGGCGCGTAGTTTTCGCGGATGTCCGCCTGCTCCAGGGCGTCGAAGTACTCGCGGCGCTCCTCTGCGCGGATGATGGTCCAGGGCAGCCCGGCCCCGCAGAGGATCAGGTTCATCAGCAGACGTGAAAGGCGGCCGTTGCCGTCCATGAACGGGTGCACGTGCACGAACGCCCAGTGCGCAATCGCTGCGCGTGAAACGGCATCCACCTCCATGTCGTTCAGCGAATCCGCCCACACCCGCATCATCTGCGGCACCTTGCCCGACGACGGGGGCACGTAGGCGCTGCCGCGGATGTAGACGGGCGCCTGCCTCCACCCGCGCAGCTCCGCGGCCGTCATGATCTGCGCGTCCACCGACGGCCCCCACAGCTCCACGTACAGGTCCAGCACCATCGGCTCGGACAATCGCACGCCGCCGTCCGCCGCGCCGGCGAAAGCGAGCGTGCGCTCGAAGGCCTGGGAGTAGCCCTTGAGCGCCATCAGCCGCTCCATCTCCGCGCGGTCCGGGCTGTCCAGCGGCGCTCCGGCCAGCACCGCCCGAACGTGCTCGCGCGTGATGCGGTAGCCCTCGATGGTGGTGGAGTGGTACGTGTCCTCCGCCTTGGCTGTGCGCGCCTGCGCCAGCACAGCCCGGGTTGGCGCCGGCGTCAGGTCGATCCCGCTCTCGCGCACGATCTGCGCGCTTACCTCCGCGGCGCGCGCGAGCTTGGCGCGAAAACGGTCCAGCCACGGCTCCCGCAGCGAAGGTTGCGCGGAGATGTAGGGCGGGATGACGAGCGCGCGCCCCACGCCGGTGATGGTGCGGCTGGGGCGGTTGCGGTGAAAGGCGTTCACCACGCGGCTCACCTGCTCGGCCAGCCGGCGGTTCCCCACCGCCTCGGCCAGATGTCCGATGCGCGCCAGCAGCACCGGGCGCGGGTCCCGCTCGTACGCCGCCTCCAGCTCCGGCTGCGCCAGCACCAGGCTCTGCAGCCAGGTGAGCACCATGTCGCGGTGATCGCGGATGTCGGTAACCGTGAGCGAAAGCAGCACGCGCGCCGGCGAAGAAACCGGCAGCGCGACGCCATCCACCTGCATCCGCTCGCTCTGGATCCGCCCTTCGGCGCGCGCCGGTGCCGGACGAAGCGAGATGGAGAGGCCCGGCACAATCTCCAGCTTGCGCTCGCTGGCGCTGGAGGCGTGCGTAACGTGCAGCAGCGGCGGGGTGGAGGCTTCTCCCATGAACAGCCGCACGGCGGAGATGCGGTCGATGGCCGCCGGTGCATAGGTCCGCAGCAGCTCGCCAACGAGGCGCCAGTAGTTCTGACGTAGCGCGGACTCCGCTTCCGGATTGGCCGGTCCCAGGACGACCCATCCCCATCCACCGGGCGTCAGCGCCAGCAGCTCGTTTTCGCGCAGGTAGCGCTGCGCGGCCGCATCGGGCAAATCTTCGGCGGCACCCGCGTACTTTTCGCGTTCGATCTGCTCCTGCCACCACGCGAGAGCCGCGTCTCGCGGTGCCGTGTCTGCCATTCGCGAATGCGCCTGCGCAATTGAGGACCGAGGCTAGAATTCACCTAGCAACCATAGCAGGATCGGCGTAGGTTAGCAAGTAGGAATGGCGTAGGATTGTGGGTAGTTTTAGCGTAGAGTACCAGGCGGGCCTGGGCGTAGCGTCACTGCGGCTAGCCTCGCTCAAATGATGCGGGCTACGGTCGAGCGCCTATCCGCCGATGTCGACGATGACCTGGATTACGCCGAAGGGGACGTTGCGGCCGAAGCGCGCGGAAGCGGCGACGGGATCGAAGAAGTGGACCTCGCGCACGTTGGCGGTTTCCACGTTGCGCAGGTAATCGATCTCGCCGTAGCGCTGGGAGCCGACGAACACGGCGGGGTAGCCGCGGCTGCCCCCGTGGTACCTGGGCGTCAGCCACCCCGGACGGAGCCGCTGCACGGTTTCCAGCAGGTTGGTGGTGGGGCTCTCCTGGATCTCCTGCTCGGTGATCAGCCGCGAGTTGCCCCGCCCCGGCGCCGACGTCCCCGCCGGGCCGCACGCCGCCAGGGCGAAGGCCATCACCGCGATCATCCGCAGCATGTTCATCCGCATCGCTCGCTCCCCGTTTGCTCGCTTCGGCAAGACCACTTTCGCACTTTCGCACTTCCGCACTCACGCACTCACGCACTCACGCACTTCCGCCCCCCGCACGAACCGGGCGCGGAACCCTGCGCCCCGTCCTCCGGGTAGATGTGTGCCCGTCCAACACACAGCCCGGGAGGTTCCATGCGCTCGTTTCTCTTTCGGCCGGTCGCGGCGGCGTCGCTGCTCACACTGAGCGCCGCGTGCGTCGCGGCACAGGAGGACAGGATGGAGAACCGCGAGCCGAAGCAGCTGGACGCACGGGGAGCAAAGCCGCTGGACACGCAACCCTGGCAGCTGCCGCCGGGGCAGCTGCCCTCCGTGGTACCGGCGGAAGTGGACTACGCGGCGTTCGGGCTGGGGCTGTTCCGCCGGCTGGCGGACACGCGCCCCAACCAGAACGTGGTCGTCTCGCCGCTGAGCGCGGGGCTGGCGGTAAGCATGCTGGCGAACGGCGCGCAGGGCGAAACGCTGGCCGGCATCGAACGCACCCTCGGGACCGGGCTGGGGATCGAGGCGCTGAACGGCGCCAACGCCGCGCTGGCCGAGGCGCTGCGGAACGGCGACGTGGAGCTTTCGATCGCCAACTCGCTCTGGGCGCGGCAGGGGGTGCCGTTCCTTCCGGCGTTCATGGAGCGCAACCGCCGCTTCTACGGCGCCGAAGTGGCGACGCTGGACTTCGCGTCACCCGAAGCCCCGGCGCGGATCAACCGCTGGGCCAGCGAAAACACCAGCGGCCGCATCACCCGCATGGTGGATGCGCCAATGGATCCGGACCTGGTGCTGTACCTGATGAACGCCGTGTACTTCAAGGGCCGCTGGCAGGACGAGTTCCAGGCCGCCCAGACGCGCCCCATGCCGTTCCACGCCCCCGGCGGTACGGTACAGCGGCCGATGATGCAGCGCACCGGCGACTACCGCTACCTGCGCGCGGACGGCTTCCGGGCGGTGCGCCTTCCCTACCGCGGCGGCCGGTTTGCCATGTACGTGCTGCTTCCCGACGAGGGATCGTCCGTGGCGGCGCTGCGGGAGCGGCTGACGCCGCGGGCCTGGGCGGAGTGGATGGGGGGCTTCGGCGGCGCCCGCGAGGTGCGGGTGGTGATGCCGAAGTATCGGATCAACGTGGAGTTCGCACTCAACGGGCCGCTGCAGGCGCTGGGGATGGCCGAAGCCTTCAGCCCGGCGCGCGCCAACTTCGGCGCCATGCTCCCGGCGGAGTACCTGGCCCGGCAGAACGCGTACGTCAGCGAGGCGAAGCAGAAGGTGTTCATCGAGGTCAACGAAGAGGGCACCGAAGCCGCCGCCGTCACCGGCATCGGCGTGCGGATCACCAGCGCGCCCGCCGAGCCCGTCTCCTTCATCGTGGACCGGCCGTTCATCCTCGCCATCCGCGACGACCAGACGGGCGCGCTGCTGTTCATCGGCCAGATCAACGACCCGGCGACGGAGTAGACCGCGCCCGCTCGACGGAGGAGCGTGCAGACCCAAACGCGCAGAGAGGAGACCAGCCTCTCTGCGCGTCTGCGTTCGGGCACGGCGCGCGCGCCTCACCGACGGTAATTGACCCCTGTTTGTCATTCCGAAGGAGGCGCCGCGGGATGCTGGTCCGTTCGCAAACCTCCGGCGCCGGCTGAGGAATCTACTCGCCCGTGCTCGTGGCCCGTCCAGCACCGCGGATCCCGCGGTCCGATGCTCTCCATCCAACACGGCCGCGACGCTGGACAAGGGCTTACGGGCCATGACGGATGTTCCCCGCTTGCCCCGCCGGGTGGGGGCTGTATCTTCGCCGGTACACCCCGTGACGACCGGCGAACCAGACGAGAGAAAGCAGTGCCGATCAACCGACCCCTCGCGTGCACCACCGCCGCGCTGGCGGCGCTCGCCGCTGGCTGTGCGCCCGCGGCCACCGTGCGGCAGGCGCCGCCGGCTGCCGCGCAGGCCGGCGCGGAAACGTACTCCGCGCCCGCCGTGCTTCCGCTGCGCTTCACCGCGCAGCCCACGGTGCCGCAGATCACCCCGCGCGACCTGATGAGCCGCCTGTACACGATCGCCGACGACTCCATGATGGGGCGGCAGGCGGGGCACCGCGGCAACTACATGGCCACGGAGTACATCGCCGCCGAGTTCCGCCGCATGGGGCTGGAGCCCGCGGGGGAAAACGGGACGTTCTTCCAGACCATCCCCCTCACCATCACGCGGCTGGCGCCGGGCGCGGCGCTTTCCGTGGACGGAGCGGCGCTGCGGCTGGGGAACGACTGGGTTCCACTGCCGCACCTGGAGACGCGCTTTACCTACGTGCCGCGGATGCAGCTGCGGGACGCGCCCGTCGTGTTCGGCGGGCGCCTGGGCGGGGCGATGATCAGCGACGCGCAGGCCGCGGGCAAGGTGGTGGTGATGCTGCCGCCCATCGTCGGTGGCGCGGTGAACTACCGCGTATGGCTGGTGCCGCAGCCGGAGCTGCCCAGCGCGGCCGCCATCGTGGTGCCCTCGGTGGACATCTCGTCGCAGAGCCTGCGCAACCTGCCGTTCGCCCAGTCGAGCGGGCTGACCGAGCCCGGCCGCATCCCCACGCGCGGGCCGGCGGGTGTGCTGGTGACGGCGGAGGCCGCGCGGCGCATGCTGGGGGCGGACCCCGCCACGCTGCAGCCCGGCGCGGCGGGGCGGGCCCGGGTGAGCGGCGCCTTCGACTACGCGCCGCGCGCGGTTGAGGCGCCCGCCCGCAACGTGGTGGCCATCCTGCGCGGCAGCGACCCGGCCGTGAACCGGCAGTACGTGGGGATCAGCGCCCACAACGACCACGAGGGGATCGCGGACCGCGCCGTCGACCACGACAGCACCGTCGCCTACAACACGGTCATGCGGCCGCAGGGCGCCAACGACCCCGTGGGCACGCCCACCCCTGAGCAGTGGGCGCGCATCCGGGCGCTGCGCGAGAGGCTGTCGGCGGACGGCACGCGGATGGACAGCATCTACAACGGCGCGGACGACGACGGCAGCGGCACCGCGGCGCTGCTGGAGATCGCCGAGGCCATGGCCACCGCCCGCACCCGGCCGCGGCGCTCCATCCTCTTCATCAGCCACACGGCCGAAGAGTCGGGGCTGCTGGGCGCCGAGCACTTCACCGAGAACCCCACCGTGCCGCGCGATTCCATCGTCGCGGTGCTGAACATGGACATGGTGGGGCACGGGCGCGCCGAGGAAGTGCGCGGCGGCGGCCCCTACAGCATCCAGATGATCGGCTCGCGGCGCCTGAGCACCGAGCTGGGCGACCTGATCGACGCGCTGAACGCGCGGCGCACCCCGCCCATGGTGCCGGACTACTCGTGGGACGCGGCGGGGCACCCGGCCAACCGCTACTGCCGCAGCGACCACTTCATGTACGCGCGCTTCGGCATCCCCATCACCTACTTTTCGCTGGGGTACCATCCCCACTACCACATGGTGACCGACGAGCCGCAGTACATCGACTACGACCACACGGCACGGGTCGCGTCGTTCCTGCACGACATCGCGCTGGAGGTGGCCAACCGCCCCGCGCGCCTGGTGGTGGATGGCCCGCGGCAGGACCCGAACGCGCCGTGCCGGCAGTAGCGGGAACCGATCCGGGGGCCCCACGCACGGCCGGCGGCGGCGGCGGAGTGTGATTTCCGCTGGCGCCGCCCGGCCGCGGGTGAAGGGCCGGGCGCTTCCATGAGGAGGACCAACGAAGGTCATGACGATCCGTCGCGGCCCGCGGCGACGGGAGAGGAGCGGCCAGCGGGGGCGAGGATCGGCTTCGCCGCCGTCGGGGCACCGACGGCGGCGCTGCTGTCGCGGGCATGCGAAGCGGGCCGATCCGCCGGGCCCGCGGGAGGGGCCGATGCCGTGCTCTCCCCCGGCCGCGGCCTTCGACAGGACGAGAAATAGTACGCAGAGGGACGGCGCGCGCCCCGGATGCGCCGCGGCGATCATTTTGTTTCTCCATCCCATTCCGCCTGTTGTGACGGCGCGTTATACTTGTTCGTCATCACCCCCGTCCCACCTTGTTGCCATCCCTTCCGGCCGAAGCGCGCCGGACCGGCGCGAACGCCGCGGGATTCGGGTCCCCCCAGGTTCCCAGGCACTTCCGTGATGCTGCTGGATGCGCCCCCCGGCGCAGAGCTCGGCACGCTGCTGGCCGAAAGCGACACGCCCGAAGCAGGCTTCGAGCGGCTGGCGTCGTTCGCGGCGCGGCTGCTGCACGTTCCCGTCTCCGTCATCTCCCTGGTAGGCACCGACCGCCCCTTCAGCGCGGGCGAGCCCGGCGACGCCTGGCGCATGCGCCGCGAGGCGCCGCTGTCGCGCTCGCTGTGCGGCGAAGCGGTGAGCAGCGGCGCGCCGCTGGTGCTGGCGGACGCCCGCGAGCACCCCGCCGTGCGCCGCAACCCGGCCGTGTGGCTGGGTGAGGTGGGCTACGCCGGGATCCCGTTCCGCCGCGCGGACGGGGAGGTGGCGGGCGCGCTGTGCGTGGCCGACGGGCGGCCCCGCGAATGGACGGCGGAAGAAGTGGACCTGCTGGTTTCGCTGGCCCGCTTCGCCGCGCTGCTGGTGTCGCAGCAGGGCGGCGCGCCGGCCATCCAGCAGGTGCTGGCGCAGGCGGCGCGCAGCGCCAGCGGCAGCGTGAACCTGCGGATGCTGCGCAAGGCGGTGGAGACCATGCAGCTGGGCGTCACCATCACCGACATGCGCGGGCGCATTCTGTACAGCAACCCGGCTGACGCCCACATGCACGGGTACACGCCCGACGAGCTGGCGGGGCAGCACGCGCGGGTGTTCGCCCCGGCGGAGCACGCGCGGCCGCTGGACGCGGGGCGGATGAACGAGGCGGGCAGCTGGAGCCGCGAGACGGTGAACGTGCGCAAGGACGGCTCTACCTTTCCCGTGCTGCTGCGCTCGGACGTGGTTCGCGACGCGGCGGGGCGGCCGGTGGCGCTGGTTACCTGCTGCGAAGACCTTACGCACCGCAAGCGGCTGGAGCGCGAGCTGCTGCGCAACGCCTTCTACGACCCGGTCACCGAGCTCCCCAACCGCGGGCTGCTGAACCACCGGCTGGACCTGGCCCTGGACGCGGCCCGCCGCGACGGACACCGGTTCGCCGTGCTGGCCGTCGAGCTGGACCGCATTCAGCTGGTGCACGACAGCCTGGGGCGCACCGCCGGCGACGAGCTGCTGGCCGGCGCCGCGTCGCGGCTGCGCGAGTGCGCGCCGGCGGACGCCATGGTGGCGTACCTGGGCGGCGACCAGTTCGCCATCCTGCTGGACGGGGTGTCGGGGGTGGGAGATGCCACGCGGGTGGCCACCTGCGTGCACCAGATGCTGGCGCAGCCGCTGCGGGCGGCGGGGCGCGAGGTGTTCTCCGGCGCCAGCGTGGGAATCGTGCTGAGCGGGCCGGGCTACGAGCAGTCGGAAGACGTGCTGCGCGACGCGTCCATCGCCATGGTGCGCGCGCGGTCGACGGCGCACGGGCAGTACCACGTGTTCGACCCCGCCATGCACGCCGAGGCCATGGCGCGGCTGCAGCTGGAGACGGACCTGCGCCGCGCGCTGGAGCGCGGCGAGATGTGCGTGTTCTACCAGCCCATCGTGCACCTGGGAACCGGGCGCATCACGGGATTCGAGGCGCTGGTCCGGTGGCGGCACCCGCAGCGCGGGCTGGTGATGCCGGACGACTTCGTCCCGCTGGCCGAGGAGACCGGGCTCATCCTCCCCATCGGCCTGTGGGTGCTGGAGGAGGCGTGCCGCACGCTGCACCGCTGGCAGGCGCGCCCGGGCGGCGAGGCGCTCAAGATGGCGGTGAACCTGTCCGCGCGTCAGTTCTCGCAGCCCGACCTGGTGGAGCGGGTACGCCGCATCCTGCGCAGGACCGGCGTAGAGCCCCGCGCGCTGGAGCTGGAGATCACGGAAAGCGTGATCCTGCAGCACTCCACCGCGGTGATGGACACGCTGCGGCGGATGAAGGAGATGGGGGTGCAGCTGCACGTGGACGATTTCGGCACCGGCTACTCGTCGCTCAGCTATCTGCACCGCCTGCCGCTGGACGCGCTCAAGATCGACCGTTCCTTCGTCAGCGGCGCCGACGCGGGAAGCCTGCAGATCGTGCGCACCATCGTGGCGATGGCGCGGGCGCTGGGGGTGGCGGTGGTGAGCGAGGGGATCGAGAGCGCCGAGCTGCTGGACGAGCTGCGGTCGCTGCAGTGCGAGTACGGCCAGGGATTCTTCTTCTGCCGCCCCGTGGCGGCGGAGGAGATCGAGACGCTGTTCGCGACCGATCCGAGCTGGTAGCGCGGGATCGACGGCGGCAGCACGAGGTTGGCCGGGAGCGGCGGATGCTCCCGGCCTCTTTCGTTTGCAGATGTTCTACCAAAGCCGCCGATCTTCTGTGCAGAGCCCCAGAAGCATCACGCGGAGGACGCGGAGGAACGGAGTGAGGACGCGGAGAACGGACGGAGCTCTCCGCGTCCTCTTTCTTTTCCTCCGCGTCCTCCGCGTGAAATCCGTTACGTTCGCTCGCGGTGCACGGTGATGCCGCGGGCGATCAGTCGCCGGCGCCGTCCGGGTTCGCACCGGTGCGCGGCTGAACCCAGTACGTCTGCTTGTGGCCCAGCGCCTCGAACCGGCGCTGCTCCGCCTCCGCCGCCCGCACCGAATCGAACGCGGCGATGAGAAAGCGGTTGCCGTTGTCGTCCTGGCGCCACAGCTCCCAGGCGGTCGCGTCCGCGTTGCTCATTCCCGATCTCGCCCCTGCTGCTACGCCCGGTCAGCGGCGCCGGTGCTCGCCGGTGGCTCGCGGAGGATCGGCTCCAGCGTTTCCCACACGGTCGCCGCCACGCGCTGGTGCCCCTTCTCGTTGGGGTGGATGCCGTCCGCCAGGTTCATCGCCGTGTCGGCGGCTACGCCTTCCAGCAGAAAGGGGATGAAGGCCACCTGGTTCTCCCGCGCCAGCTCGGGAAAGGTCGCGTTGAACTGGTCCACGTACCCCACGCCCAGGTTGGGGGCGGCCAGCATCCCCGCCAGCACGATGCGCGCGTCGGGCCGGGCGGCGCGCACGGTGTCGATGATCCCCTGGATGTTGGCGCGCATGGTGTCCAGGTTGGCGCCCGTCAGCATGTCGTTGGCCCCCGTCTCGATCACCAGCACGTCGAAGGGCTGCCTGATGAGCCAGCTGCGCACCCGCTGCAGCGCCCCCGCGCTCTTTTCGCCGCTGAGCCCCGCGTTCACCACCTCCCACGGCAGCCCGGCGGAGTCGATCTTCTGCTGGATGATCGCGGGATACGCGTCCTCGCGCTCCAGGCCGTAGCCGTCCGTGAGGCTGGTGCCCAGGAACATGACGATGCGGCGCTCCGCGGCGGACGGAGATCGCTCCGCCGGCGCCGCCGCGGAGCCGCCCGCGGAGGGCGGCTGGTTGCTTTCGGCGCGCCCGCACCCAAAGATCAGGAAAGGCAGGACGAGGGCCCACCACGGGCGGGTGCGGGGCACGAACGGCGTGACGATGCTCATTGCGGACGATCTCCAGAAAACCTATCGCAGCGGCGGGCGGCCGCTGTCGGCGCTACGGAACGTAAGCCTTCGCGTACAGCCGGGCGAGACGGTGGCCATCGTCGGCCCCTCCGGCAGCGGCAAGACCACGCTGCTGGGCCTGCTCGCCGGGCTGGACCGGCCCACCGGCGGCCGCGTGCTGCTGGACGGCACCGACCTGGGCACGCTGTCGGAAGACGACCGCGCCCGGCTGCGACGCGAGAAGATCGGCTTCGTCTTCCAGTCGTTCCAGCTCATCCCCACGCTCACCGCGCGGGAGAACGTCGCGGTTCCGCTCGACCTCGCGGGCACCGGCGGCGGCGCCGCGCGCGCGGACGAACTGCTGGAACGCGTGGGGCTGGGCGGGCGCGGGCACCACTACCCCGCGCAGCTCTCCGGGGGCGAACAGCAGCGGGTGGCGCTGGCGCGCGCCTTCATCCACCGCCCCTCGATCCTCTTTGCGGACGAGCCCACCGGCAACCTGGATGCCGCCACCGGCGCGCGCATCATCGAGCTGATGATGGAGCTGAACCGTGAGGTGGGCACCACCCTGGTGCTGGTGACGCACGACCTGGATCTGGCGGGCCGCGCCCGCCGGATCATCCGCCTGGCGGACGGCGCCGTGGTCAGCGACCAGGCCGGGCTGTGAGCCTGCGCCCCCTGCTGGCGCTCTCCTGGCGCGAGAGCCGCTTCGCGCGCCGCCGGCTCCTCCTCTTTCTCTCCTCCATCACCCTGGGCGTGGCCGCGCTGGTGGCCACGCAGTCGTTCGCGGCCAACCTGGCGGCCGGGGTGCGCGACCAGGCGCGCGAGATGATGGGCGCGGACCTCAGCCTGAGCAGCAACCGCCCCTTCGGGCCGCGGACGGAGGGGGTGCTGGACTCGCTCCGCCGCGCCGGTGTCCCCATGGCGCGGGTGACGTCGTTCGCGTCCATGGCGCTGGCGGAGCGCACCGGCGGCGCGCGGCTGGCGCAGGTGCGCGCGGTGGAGCCCGGCTACCCCTTCTACGGCGACATCGTCACCGCGCCGGCGGGGCGCTGGGCGCAGCTGCAGCGCGGGCGCCACGCGCTGGTGGACCCCGCGCTCCTGATCGCGCTGGACGCCCGCGTGGGCGACGCCCTCCAGCTGGGCGCGGGGCGCTTCACCGGCTTCGGCACGCGGGTCAAGTTGCGGGGCCCGGGGGGGATCGGCTCGCGGGTGGCTCCGCGCGTGTCAATCCCCGCGCGCCACTTGGGCGTGACGCAGCGCATCCGC
>JAHWJJ010000334.1 GCA_019348475.1 Gemmatimonadota bacterium
GGGGCGGCCACCGTGCGCTTCGACGCGCCCGGCGGCCCCGGCGGCGCTCGCTCGTTCCGTTTCCGGGGCCCGCGCGGCATCGTGCGCGCCGACGGGGTGGGCGAGGTGGTGCCGGTGCTCCGCGCCGTGGAGCGGGCGGTGGCGGACGGGCTGCACGCCGCCGGGTTCGTGGCGTACGAGGCCGCGCCCGCCTTCGATCCCGCGTTCGCCACGCACCCCCCCGACCCGCGCCTCCCCCTTGCCTGGTTCGCCCTGTACGAGGCGCGCGAGGAGGTGCATCCCGGCTGGGCGGCGGCGGACGGGGACGCGGAGCTGGGCCCGTGGAGCATCGACGTCCCCGAAGCCGGGTACCTGGCCCGCGTGGAGCGCATCCGCGAGCTGATCGCCGCGGGCGACACCTACCAGACCAACTTCACCGCCCGCCTGCGCGCGCCCTTCCGCGGCGATCCGGTGGCGCTGTACGAGCGGCTGTGCCTGGCGCAGCGCTCCGCGTTCTGCGCGTACCTGGACCTGGGCGAGGGAACGGCGGTGGCATCCGCATCCCCCGAGCTCTTTTTTCGCGCGGACGGGCGCGCGCTGCAGCTGCGGCCCATGAAGGGGACCCGGCCGCGCGGGCGCTGGCCGGCCGAGGACCGCGCGCTGGCGGCGGAGCTGGCCGCGTCGTCCAAGGACCGCGCGGAGAACCTGATGATCGTGGACCTGCTGCGGAACGACGCCGGGCGGGTGGCCGAGTTCGGCAGCGTGCGCGTGGAGCGGCTGTACCAGGTGGAGCGGTACGAGACGGTGCACCAGATGACCTCCACCCTGCGTGCGCGGCTGCGTCCGGACGCGGGGCTGGCGGAGGTGTTCGGCGCGCTCTTCCCCTGCGGATCGGTGACGGGGGCGCCCAAGGTGCGGACGATGGAGATCATCCGCGCGCTGGAGCCCGGCCCCCGCGGTGTGTACTGCGGCGCGATCGGGTTCGTGTCTCCGGGCGAGGCGGTGTTCAGCGTGGGGATCCGCACGCTGCTGCTGGACGCGGCGGCGGGAACGGCGGAGCTGGGGGTGGGGAGCGGGATCACCTGGGACAGCGACGCGGCGGCGGAGTACCGCGAGTGCTGGTCCAAGGCCGCGTTCGTCCGGCGCGCGCCCGCCGGCTTCCGGCTGCTGGAGACGATGCTGTGGGAGCCGGAGGACGGATGGTTCCTGCTGGAGGGCCACCTGGAGCGCCTGGCCGCCTCCGCGGAATACTTCGGCTACGGCTTCGACCGCGACCAGGCGGAGCGCCGGCTTGCGCGGGCGGTGCAGCTGTTCCCCGGCCCGCCGATGCGGGTGCGTCTGCTGCTGGACCGGGAGGGGACGATCGAACTGGATGCGCGGACGCAGGTGCCCTCCGCCGCACCCGCCCGCGTCGCCATTGCCGCGGAGCCGGTGGACAGCCGCGATCCCCTGCTGTACCACAAGACGACGGCGCGGGCGGAGTACGAGCGCCGCGCCGCCGCCCGCCCGGACGCCGACGACGTTCTGCTGGTGAACGAGCGCGGCGAGCTGACGGAATCCACCATCGCCAACCTGGTGCTCCGTGTGGACGGAGCGCTGTGGACGCCGCCGCTGGAATCCGGCCTGCTTCCCGGCGTGTTTCGCGCGCACCTGCTGGAGGGCGGCGAGATCCGCGAGCGCGTCCTTTACCCGGCGGACCTGGCCCGCGCGGAGGAGGTGTGGCTGGTGAACTCCGTGCGCAAGTGGCGCGCGGCGGAGGTCATCGACAGGTAATCGGGCCTGTCCGCGCATCGCGGGGCCGTTGTCGAACGCACACGTCGAGCCCCCCAGTCATCCTGAATCATCGGGCGCTGCGCGCACCATGCGGGATGAAAGCGCAGTTCAACCTCCCCCAGGGGTTTTTGGGGGCGGTGCGGAGCCTGAGCGAGCGTCGGGGGCGCGGCGCGCACGCGGCCATGCTGCTGAAAGTCCGCGCGTCAGGGCTTTTCGATCCAGGGGGCCGCCGGGCAGGCCCTTGCCCGGGCAGGACCGATGGCGGCGACCGAAGGACCTTGCCGGCGGAACCCCGCGCCGAAGGTTCCTACCGAACCGCCTGCCTCACGCGGCGGGAGAGAGGGTCCTACGGTCGCGCGCCAGCGGCTGTCGTATTTTTAGTTGCGAGCGTGCGCTCCCTCAGGGTGACTGGGAGATTATATCAACCGGCCTCTTGCATGCCGCAGACGGCGGTGAGCTCCCCGATGCAGCGGCGGCAGTCGGTGATGTCGTTCTCGCCCAGCACCACCGCCAGCGGCGCGTAGAACCGCTCCGTGCGCCGGGCGGGGACGGTGGCCGGGCCGGTGCCGTCTTCCTCCCTCGGCCACTCCACGTCGCCCGTGGCCACGCGCGCGGGGATCAGCCAGTGGTCGCCGGGGAGGTACGTCCTGCCGGTCTCGAAGCGCACGCTGATCCCTGACTCCAGCTCGATCCATCCGTCCACCGCCTGCACCGCGCCGTCGCGCAGGGTGCCCCTGGCGGCATGGCCGCCTCCCTCACCCCGCACGACCACCGGGTCCGACTGGTCCCAGCGGCGCAGCAGCGGGTGGATGCCCGCGTGGCTCTCGTCGTACTCGGGGTAGTCGCCGCGCGTGTCCTCCAGCGTCACCCGCAGCCCTTCTCGGTCCACGTCGGCCACGCGCGCCAGCACGCCGGGCCCGTCGCTCAGGTCGTCCAGGATCTCCACCCAGTCGCCGGGCGCCAGGTCCAGCCGCGCATCCAGCCCCAGCGTCTCCACCTCGACCTCCACCCCCTGAAGCGAGCGGATGGCAAAGATCACGGAGCCGTTCTCGCGCGACCACTTGAAGGTGGGCGCGCCCGGCCCTCCGGGGCGGGGCCACCTGAATTCCACGTCCGTGTTCTCCACCTGCTCGAGGTGGTCCCAGCCGCCGCCCAGCTGCCCGGCGGTGTGCACCTCCACCCGGTACAGCTGGTTCTCCATCCCGCGATAGCGCGCGTCGGGAGGGAGCACGCAGGGGTCCAGCGTGTCCGTTTGCGCCCCGCCCGCGCGCACCCTCAGCCCCCCGCGCTCCGCCCCCCGCGCCAGCTGTTCGCTGACCGAGGCCCAGGCGCCTTCGCAGAGGGGCCAGCCCCTTTCGGCGCCGGGGAGCCGCGCCACGCGGATGCGCCAGGCCACCTGGGCGCGCGCCGCGGTGTCCGGCCCGCCCAGCGCGGTTTCGCGCAGCAGCGGCTGGTGGTACGCGGTCACCAGCCGCTCCCAGACCTCCAGGTAGACCAGGAAGGGCGGCTGCAGCGGCTGCTGGCCCGCCCGCTGCCGCTCCGCTTCCACCCGGTCCGGGCCGCCGGGCCAGGGGCCGGCGCTGGCCACGGGCACGCTCTGCGGGCGTTCGATCTCGCAGAGCAGGCCGTGCACGTAGTAGCGCCCGGCCGCGAGTTCGAGGGTGCCGCCGTTCTGGGGGGTGTAGGCGACGCGGAACCCCAGGTTTTCGCGCGGCCCGGCGTACGGGCCCAGGAGGTCCGCCGCCAGGGTGCGCAGGTAGTGGAGCAGGATGGACGACTGCTCGTTCAGGTCCGCGTCCAGCGGCACCCGCCCCTGCTGCATGAGGACGCGCGAAAAGTGGCGGGCGGGGTCGAAGGTGTCGCGCGTGATGTCGGCGTGCATGGGCGGGCTCCTAGCTGGCGTAGACGATGCCGGCCTCGAAGCCGGCCGGCGTGAACTGCTGAAGGCGCGCGTCCAGGTTGGCCGCGCGCTGGGGCTGGAACAGGTCGTGGAACACCCCCATCTCGGACGTGTCGCCGGCGCCGCGCACGATCTCGCGCGCGCAGTCCTCCGTGAGCCGCGCGTACCGGGGGCTGCCGTAGCGCACGCTCCCGAAGCGCGGGCGTACCCGCAGCCGCTCGCGGTGCAGCAGGGCGTCGCGCGCGGGGCCGGCCGGCTCGGCGGCCGTGGCCGCGGCCTCCACCCCGTCCGGCTGGCAGGCGTAGCGGCGCGGGGTGCGCGAGCCCGGAGCGGCGTAGCAGTGGCGCATGCACCCCACCTGCCGCCGCGCCACCTTCACCTGCCCGGCGAAGATGCTGTCCTCGGCGTGCTCGATGGCGTGCACCTGCACGCGGCCGAAGACGGTGCTCCGTTCGATGGAAAGGGCCACGTGCGCCACCGGGCACCCCGGCGCGCCGACGGCCTCGCGCTGCGGCGACGTGGCGTCGACGATGCTGTCGCGCACCCGCAGGGGGACGGGGTCTTCGGCCACCTCGTCCAGCACCACCTGCACCGAGCCGACGATGCTGTGCTCCACCGTCACGCAGGCGCGGGGGCTGAAGATCTCCAGCGAGGGCTCCGCCGGACGCTGCGGCTCGCAGCGGCTCCCCAGCGCCCACCCGGGGACCAGCGTGCAGTGCCGCACCACCAGGCAGGCCAGCTCGCCCTCGGCGTGCACCGGGCGTCCGGTGATGACCAGCCCGTCCAGCAGCAGCGCGCTGTCGCGGGCGCCGCGCACCCGCAGCGCGTCGGAGCGGTTGCTGCTCAGGTCCAGCAGCCGGATGACGGGGCGGGCGCCGCTGGCGGCGCGGATCTGCAGCGCCTGCCCTTCGCGCAGGCGCAGGCGCACGGAATCGGTGTAGACCCCGCTGTCGGTGATCTCGATCGTCGCGCGCGGCGGATTCTCCCTGCGCCAGGCGGCCAGCGCGTCGCGCAGGCGCCGGAAGCGGCCGTGCCGCCCCACCCGGTACAGCGGCACCGCCTCGCCCTCCGCCGCGGGGACCAGGGCGGGGCGCTTCACGGCGTACTCGCCGCCGCCCACGTCGCCACTGAACCCCTGGTACCAGCTCACCCACACTCCGCCCCGAGGCGCGGCGTGCCGGGGAAAGTGGATGCGGCCCCGCTCGGGGTCCACGGCCACCTTTCCCGGCGGCGGCTGATAGCGCCACCCCGTGAGGTCCGCGGCCACGATGTCGTCGATGGGAACGGGCGTGCGGCGCGTGCCGGTGTAGATGACGAACGCCTTTCCCTCGCCGTAGAAGTCGCCCGGGCGCCGGTCCAGCTCGCGGCGGGTGATGGGCCCCGGGTCCGGCCCCTGGTCCGCCACCGGGCCGCCGGGGAGCGCGGGGGAGAAGAGCGGCGCGTCGTTCCCCAGCGCGCTGAAGGTGAAGGCGTGCTTGGCCACCTCTTCCGCGCAGTAGGCGGGGGTGCGGGTGAGCGAGTGTGTGCGCAGCGGCCACACCCACAGCGCGATCCCGGGAACGTTGGGGCGCCCCGCGCGCGGCGCCGCGGCGATGCGGCGCACGTCCGGCAGCCGGGGAAGCGCGTCGAAAGGGCCGCCCGTGCGCGCCAGCACCCCCGCGTCGCGCACCGACGCCGCGCGCGGCGAAGCGGGGTCGGCGCCGCGCAGGTTCGCGGTGGTCCACAGCCGGCGCCGCGTCTCCACCGCGTGCCCGGGCCACTGCGCCACGTCCTGCGCCAGCCGCTC
>JAHWJJ010000335.1 GCA_019348475.1 Gemmatimonadota bacterium
GGACGTCGTAGCGCAGCTCGTAGGGGCCCAGGCGCGGGCCGGCGGGGACCAGATCGCGGTCGCGTCCGTGTCGCGACGCGGCGGGGCGGGGGGCTTGGGGCATTTCCGGGCTCCGGGGGTGCGGGTGCGGACACCCCGGACGCAAGATCGGCGCCCGCCCCCGGACAGGGACGGGCGCCGGCGGGCACCGTGCGCGCAGCGTTCAGGCGCGGCGGGTCACACCTCGAGCGGGCGCTCCTCGACGATGGCGCGCAGCTCCTTGGAGGGCTTGAACACGGGCACGGCGCGCGGCGGAACCTCCACCGGATCGCCCGTGCGCGGGTTGCGGGCCAGGCGGCTCTTGCGCTCGCGCACCTTGAAGGTGCCAAAGCCGCGGATCTCGATGTTCTGGTGCTCGGCCATCGCGTCCTTGACGGCGTTGAGGAACGCGTCCACCACCACGGCGCAATCGCGCTTGGTGACTCCCGGCCCGATGGTGTCGGCGACGCGCTGGACGAGGTCCGCCTTGGTCATGTGAGATGCTCCTCCTGGGGGTTGGTGCCGTGCGTGGCTGCGTGCGTGGCGATGGGGCGCAGGATGCGCCAATTCCGCGCGAATCGTGGTGTTCCGGACAGGGAGTCCGCGCCGGAGGGCGTGGAGCGGGCCGGCCCGGTATGGCCGAATGCGTCCGATCGGTTCTGGGAGCGGCGGATGCGGCCGCAGCCGGAGAGGCGCGGGTGAAGTGCCCTAACAATCTGGTGGAAGGTCACTTATATGGCCGGAAGGATAATCCGCGCTCCCCGCGCCGTCAAGCATCTCGGTTGGCGGGGGCGGGACGGCGCGCCATCTCATCCACAAACCGGTCAAAGAGATAGCGCGAATCGTGCGGACCCGGCGCGGCCTCGGGGTGGTACTGAACGGAGAAAACCGGCCGCTCCCGGTGCTCCAGCCCCTCCACGGTGCCGTCGTTCAGGTTCAGGTGCGTCACCCGCAGCTCCGGCGCGCCGGGAATGCCGTCCTCCGCCCCGCGGACGGCGAAGCCGTGGTTCTGCGCCGTGATCTCCACCGCGCCGTCGCTCAGGCGGCGCACGGGGTGGTTGCCGCCCCGGTGCCCGTACTTGAGCTTGTACGTCTGGGCCCCGAACGCCCGCGCGATCAGCTGGTGCCCCAGGCAAATGCCGAACACGGGCGTCCCCTGCCCCGCCAGCTCGCGGATGGCGGCGAGCGCGTGCCCCACGGCCTCCGGGTCGCCGGGGCCGTTGGAGACGAACAGCCCGTCCGGCCGCGCCGCCACGATCTCCTCGGTGGGCGTGTCGGCGGGGAGCACGGTAACCTCGCACCCCTTCTGCGCCAGCAGCTTCAGGGAGTGCGACTTGACGCCGAAGTCGTAGGCCAGGACGCGGAAGCGCGCCTCGCCGGCGGCGGGAACGGTGTAGCGCTGGTCGGTGGACACGCCGCACGCCAGGTCCAGCCCGGCCATCCGCGGCTGCGCGCGGATCTGCTCCAGCAGCGCCGCCGGGTCGCCTCCGTTGGACGAGACGGCGCCGCGCATGGCGCCGAGCGAGCGGATGTGGCGGGTAAGCGCGCGGGTGTCCACGCCGGTGATGGCGACCACGCCGTGCCGGCGCAGGTAGGCGTCCAGCGACTCGGCCGCGCGCCAGTTGCTGTAGACGGGGGGCGCCTCGTGCATCACCCAGCCGGCCACCTGCGGGTGTGCGCTTTCTTCGTCCTGCGCGTTTACGCCGTAGTTGCCGATGAGCGGGTAAGTCATCGTCACGATCTGCCCGCTGTACGAGGGGTCGGTAAGGACCTCCTGATACCCGGTCATCGACGTGTTGAAGACCACCTCGCCGAACGCGGTGCCCGGCGCGCCGTACGCCTCGCCGCGGAACGCGCGGCCGTCTTCCAGCATGAGCACAGCGGCCTGGACCACCGGTCCTCCGGGTGCGTGTGGGGGCAAGTGCAACGTGGAGCGGGAGATGCGGGCGGCAATCTGGCGCACCGCCCCGCGCGTGTCAAGCAAGCGCTCGCGGGTGAACGGGTGAAGGGGTGAACGGGTGAAGGGGTGAAGGGGTGAACGGGTGAACGGGTGAAGGGGTGAACGGGTGAACGGGTGAAGGGGTGAAGGGGTGAACGGGTGAAGGGGTGAGCGGGTGAGCGGGTGAGCGGGTGAGCGGGTGAGCGGGTGAAAGGGTGAGCGGGTGATCCGGGTGATCCGGGTGAGCTTCCCGCGGTCGGATGAGCGGATGAATCCGCTGCTGGGACAGCGATAAGCCCGGCCTTCGCTCGTTCCTCGCGAAACCGGGCTTCACCTGCGTAGCGCGCGCTACAGGCGCGACGGAAGGTGTGGCGAGCGCGGCCCCGGCCCACCCGAGCGGGTGAAGCGGCGTTCGGCGGGCGCAAGCGAGACGAGACGGGGATCCTCGCTATTCCAGCGGCGGATTTATCCGCTCACTGGCCGGCGCGCGGCGGCCGTGGAGCCGCTTTCGGCCGAGGCGGTGGCGGCGGGGGTGCAGGTGAAAGGATGAAGGGTGAACTTCCGCAGTTCGATCCACCCGGCTCTGGCGGACGGCGCGCCGCGGATGTATCCCTTTGGCGCGCGGAGAAACGTCCGCGTGCACCTGCCACTCCTCCACTCCCCGAGCCACGCTTTCGACCCGTGCCGGCAGAGACGCAGGACGCGGCGGCGTTCACCTATTCCGGCGAAGAGCTGGACGCGCTGGCCCAGGCCCCCAACTACTACCGCTGGATCGTCCGACGCTTCAGCCCATACCTGGGGCGGCGGGTGGTGGAGGTGGGCGCGGGGATCGGCACCTTCGCGGAGCACCTGCTGCAGGCGGCGCCGCGGGTGGAGCTAACGTTGGTGGAGCCGGCGGCGAACAATTACCCCCACCTGCGGGCGCGCTTCGCGGACCGTCCGGAGGTCCGCGCCGTGCAGGGCTACCTGCACGACGCGGGGGAGCCCGGCTCGGCGGATTCGGTGGTGGCGGTGAACGTGCTGGAGCACGTGCGCGACGACCGGGCCTTCCTCCACGCGGCGCACCACCTGCTGGCGCCCGGGGGGCACCTGTTGCTGTTCGTTCCCGCGGTGCCGGCGCTCTTCGGTTCGCTGGACCGGGCGTTCCAGCACGTGCGCCGCTACACGCGGCCGATGCTGGCGCAGCGGCTGCGCGATTCCGGGCTGGAGCCGCTGCGGGTGCAGTACACCAATCTGCCCGGCGTGGCGGCGTGGTGGCTGAGCGGAAAGGTGCTGCGGCGGCGGACGGTCACCCCCCGCGACGCGCGGCTGTACGACCGGTGGGTGGTCCCGTGGGTGCAGGCCCTTGAGCGCGTGTGGACGCCGCCCGTGGGGCAGAGCCTGATCGCCGTGGCGCGGAAGAACGAACTGGAATGACGATGCACGATTCCGGCGCCGGCATCCGCGTTTCGGTGGTGATGCCGGTCTACGACGAGGAGGAGACGGTCGCCGGCAGCGTGCGCCGCGTGCGGGCGGTGCCGCTGGACCTGGAGATCATCTGCGTTGACGACGGCTCGCGCGACGGCACGCTGGAGCGGCTGCGCGCGCTGGAAGCCGAAGGGGTGATCCACCGCCTGCTGGCGCACCCGCGCAACCGCGGCAAGGGCGCCGCCGTGCGCACGGGGATCGCCGCGGCCACGGGGGACGTGATCGTGATCCAGGACGCGGATCTGGAGTACGATCCGTTCGAGCTGCCGCGCCTGCTGGAGCCCATCGCGGACGGCCGGGCGGACGCGGTGTTCGGCAGCCGCTTTCTGGGCGGGCCGCACCGGGTGATGTACTTCTGGCACCGCCTGGGCAACGGGGCGCTGACGCTGCTGTCGAACATGTTCACGGACCTGAACCTGACCGACATGGAGACATGCTACAAGATGGTGCGCGCGGACCTGCTGAAGAGCCTGCCGCTGCGCGCCAACCGCTTCGGCATCGAGCCGGAGCTCACGGCACGGCTGGCGCAGGCGCGGGCGCGCATCTACGAGGTCCCCATCAGCTACGCCGGCCGCACCTACGCCGAGGGAAAAAAGATCGGGTGGCGCGACGGCGTGGCGGCCCTGTGGCACATCGTCCGCGCGAACGTGCTGGGCCCGCGGGTGCCGCGGTACGCGCCGGGCGTGCGCCCCGCGCCGCTGGAGGCGAGGAGCGGTGAACGGGTGAACGGGTGAACGGGTGAACGGGTGAACGGTGGCCGCTTCCCTGTTCTCTGTTCCCTATTCCCCATTCCCTATGATTCCCTGTTCCCTATTCCCTATTTCCTGTTCCCTGTTCCCTATCCCTCGAAGTCCACGTAAAAATCCGCATTCTCGTACAGCCGCAGGCGCACCAGCCGCGCCCCGCCGAGCCGCGGCTCGATGCGCCGCCACACCAGCATCAGGATGTTCTCCGTCGTCGGGATCAGCCCCCCGGGAGCGAACTCGGGGACCACGAAGTTCAGGTGCTGGTGATCCAGCGGTTCCACCACCTCCTCGCGCAGCACGCCGTCCAGCATCCCCAGATCCACGGAGAAGCCGGTGACGGGATCCACCTGCCCCTCTACGGTCACCTCCAGCAGGTAGTCGTGCCCGTGCCCGTGGGGGTTGGCGCACGGGCCGAACACCTCGCGGTTGCGGGCCTCGCTCCACTCCGGGCGGTGGTAGCGGTGCGCCGCGCTGAAGCGCACGCGGCGGGTGAGCTGCATTCGGGGCATCGTTGCTCTCGCCGGGGTCGCGGGTGAACGACGGAAGATGATACGCCGCGCGCCCGCCGGCCGCCAATCGCCGCCATCGGGGGCGGAACGCAACGAGCCGAAAGGAGCGCGGAGGGTGCATTCGGCTGTGCGAGAGCGGGCATGTGAATTGCTATTCTGGAGGGCGGAATTTGACCAGACCGTATTCGCTCCCCGCCGCGGTTCCGCTCGGCACCCCAGAGACCGCATGGCCTTTTCGCCGCCGCCGCCCGCAGAGGCGCCTTCGTACCCTTCCCTGGCCGACCGTCCGCGTCAGGCCCGGGTTCCGCGCATTTCGCCCGTCCGCACGGACGAGCATCCCGATCCGTCGCGCGCGCCGCTGGTGCTGATTGCCGAGGACCACGAGGACAGCCGCGACGCCCTGCGCACGCTGCTGGACGCGTTCGGATACCGCGTGGTGGAAGCATGCAACGGGCGCCAGGCCGTGGAGCTTGCGCGGGCCGAGCGCCCCGACCTGATCCTGATGGACATGATGATGCCGCAGGTGGACGGCTTTCAGGCGACGCGCGAGATCCGCTCCATCGAGAGCCTGCACGGCGTGCCGATCGTTGCGCTGACGGCCATGGAGGGCGCCCGCGACCGCGTGATGCAGGCCGGCTGCGACGACATGGTCCCCAAGCCGCTGGACGTGCGCGCCTTTCTGGACCGCGTGCGCGTGTGGACCACCCCCGGCCGCGCGACCTGAAAAGAAGGTTGGCTCCCGGTCG
>JAHWJJ010000336.1 GCA_019348475.1 Gemmatimonadota bacterium
CACCCGCCGCACCAGTCCCCGGCGCGGCAAGGGCGAGGACACGGAGGTCCTGGGCGTGCGGCTGACCAGCCCGGAAAAGGTGCTGTACCCTGCCCTGGGGATCACCAAGCTGGAGCTGGCCCACTATTACGAGACGGTGGCGCCGTGGATGCTGCCGTACATCGCCGACCGCCCGCTCACCCTGGTGCGCTGCCCCGACGGAGTGGGCGGCGAGTGCTTCTACCAGAAGCACGGCGACCAGCACTTCCACGAGTCCATCGGCCGCACGCTGATCGCCGAGAACGACGGCGAGGAAAAGGTCTACACGTACGTAGACTCCGCCGCCGCGCTGGTGGGGATGGTGCAGATGGGCGTGATCGAGCTGCACACCTCCAACGCGCGGCGCGACCGTTTCGAGCGCCCGGACCGTTTCGTCATCGACCTGGATCCGGCGAAGGACGTGCCCTGGACGCGCACGGTGGATTCCGCCTTCCAGGTGCGCGACTTTCTGGCGGAGCTGGGGCTGGACAGCTGGGTAAAGACGACGGGCGGCAAAGGGCTGCACGTGGTCGTCCCCCTCTCCCGCCGCCAGCGGTGGGACGAGGTGAAGGACTTCACGAAGGCGTTCTCCACCGACCTCAGCGTGCGCAACCCGGGAAAGTACGTCACCAGGGCGACGATCGCGGCGCGCAAGGGAAAGATCTTCATCGACTACCTGCGCAACGGCCGCGGCGCCACGTCCATCAGCGCCTTCTGCGCGCGCTCCCGCCCCACCGCCGCCGTCTCCGTCCCCCTGCGCTGGGACGAGCTGGACGCGAAGCTGGATCCCGACGCCTTCACCCCCGAGGCCGTCATCCGCCGCGTCGCCCGGCTCAAGCGCGACCCCTGGGACGGGTTCTACGCCTCGAAACAGTCCATCACCAGGGCGATGCGCGCTGCGGTGGGAATGCGCTGACCCGCGCGTCCGAACGACGTCCGTTCGCGGATCAAATCGCAGCGAAAGCCGCCGCCCCGGTGCTCCGGGGCGGCGGCTTCGTATCGTTCGAAGAGAGCGGCCTACGGCTGCGGCGGGGCGGTCCCCTGCCCCGCCAGCAGCGCCTCGATGCGCTCCAGCCGCGCGCGCATGTCCGCGTTCTCCCGCTGCAGCTGCGCGTTCCGCGCCTCCAGCGCATCGATGCGGGCCGCCTGCTCGGTGGTCCGGCGCTCCAGCGCCTGCGCCGCGGCGAGGGCCACGCCGTCCGCGTCCACGGTGGCGATGGACCGGTCGCCCGTGCCCAGTCCGAACGCCGCGCGAAAGTCCTGCGCGGTCGGGCCCAGGTGGCGCACCTCCTCGGGCTCGGCGCGGTAGCTCCAGCTCCGGATGGGGATGGCGCGCAGCCGGACCAGCACCTCCTCGCCCGACACGTGCTCGAAAAAGTGCTTGCGGTTGGCGTCCGACGCGTTGGTCCAGGTGCCGCCGCTGGACAGCGACCCGCAGGTGCTCGTGCTGATGGCGGTGCTGGTGTGGCTGCATCCCGTCCAGGAGAAGGAGCCGTTCATCCCCGGCAGCACCAGGAACCCGGTGGACTTGTTGCTGGCGGTGTAGATGCGGAAGCCGTTCGCCACCCGCCACGTGGCCGAGTTGGTCACCTCGGCGTGGACGGTGTCGGCGGTGGTGGACCGGTCGCCGAACACGAACGTGCCCAGGCGCGGGGCTCCCGCGCTGGTGCTGCTGCTGGCCTTGTAGCCCAGCACCACGGAGTAGGCGCCCGTGGCCGTCACGTCTTCGCCCATGGCGACGGTGCCGGTGTTGGCCGCCGTGGCGCGCAGCCCCACCGCGATGGCGTTGTCGCCCAGCGCGCGCACGTCCTGGCCAAGGGCCGTCGAATAGAGGCCGATGTTGGCGTCGTCCCACTGCGTTCCGTTCACCTGGCCCGCGCGGAAGGCGGCCTTGCCGGGATACCAGAACATCCGCACCCCGGAGCCTTCCATGGGAACGCCGCTGGGGTTCCCAGAATTGTAGGTGCCGCCGAAGAACGCCGTGCCGTTGCGGTTCACGCGGAACAGGCTCGAGTCGCCCTTGCTCACGGCGAACGCCGAGTCGGTGGCGCTCTGCGCGTGGGCGGGCGCCGCAAGCGCCAGCAGCCCCGTCATCGCGCCCAGCGAAAGAAGCGTGATCTTTTTCATCGTCGGTTCGGTTGGACGGGGGTCAGGGGACGGAGATGGAGAGGGCCGAGTCGGCCACGGCCAGGCTCCCGGTGACCGCTACCGCGCCGGTCGCCTTCGTGGAGCCCTGCAGCGCCGTGCTGCCGGTGACGAAGAGCGCGGGCACGCTTCCCATCAGCAGCGAGCCGCTGCCGCTCATCGTGACCGAGCCGTTGCTGATGGCTCCGGTGGCGTCCACGTTGCCGCCCACGGCGAGGTTGAAGCCGCCCAGCCCCAGCGTGCCGCCGGAAGCCACCCGCAGCGCGAGCGCGCTGGCGCTGGCCGTCAGTACGGGCATGTTGGCGACGCCGGAACCGGGGACGGCCACCACGCTGGTTGCGTCCGGGACGCTGCCGGTGCTCCAGTTGCCGGCCGCGAACCAGTTGCTGCTGATGCCCCCGCTCCACACGGCGTCCAGCCCGTTGCCGCTCTCGTCCGTCTGCGAGGCCAGCACGTACACCTTGAAGGTGAACGCCGACGCGCCGTTCAGGGCGAACCGCCACTGCAGCGGATCCGACACCTGGTAGGTGGTCAGGATCTGGTTGTACAGAAAGTAGGGCTGGGCGGCCCCGGTCACCATTGTGTCGCCGGTGGCGTTCGCTACCGTCACGCCGTTGCTGGGGTCCTCGGAAAAGAACACCGTCACGCCCGTGACGGTGACGCCGTCGGTGGTGCCCAGCGGCTTTGCCAGCAGGTTCTGCACGGTCACGTAAATGGACAGCGTGTCATTGGCGACGGCGTTGCCGTAGTTCGCCAGCTTCACGAACCTGTCCTGTCCGCCGATGATGCGCGTGGCGCGGATGGCGGTGCCCCCGAGCACCTCTTCTGGATACGAGCACACCATGCTGTGCGCCGGAACGTTCACGCGGCACTCGATGGTGGCCAGGGGCTCCGGCTCCGGCTTCAGCGTGGGCGCGACGGGGTTGTCGGTGCAGGCACCCGCCAGAACGACCACAAGGGGTATTGCCCCCCGGAACGGGCGGCGAGGAAGGCGGCAAGTCATCAGGGGAGGCCCGGGCCAGGTGGGATTCCACGCGGTAGGTATCGCACCTGCAACATAACGACGTATCACCTGGCGTGGAAGGGGGCACATTCACGACCCGAACACGGCCTAGTTAACTGGCGTAAACCATGGTCCGGAACCGCTGGCCGGGCTTACCCAGCGGAGCTTGACGGCGGGCAGGGCGGGGTTTACAACTGTAAACCATGAGCGACGACATCAAGAACCGCATCGTCCATGCGGCGCGGGGGCTTTACCTGGAGCGCGGCCCGGAGGCGGTCACCATGCGGGCCGTGGCGAAGCGGGTGGGCGTGACGGCCACGGCGCTCTACCGCCACTTCGTCGACAAGGAGGCCCTTCTCACGGAGGTGGTGGGCGAGGGGTCGCGGCTGCTGGGCAGCCACCTGTTCCGCGCGCTGGAGGCCCCCACAGCTCTGGACCGCCTGCGCGCCACGGCAATGGCGTACCTGGACTTTGCCGCGGCGCAGCCACAGGCGTACCGGGCGCTTTTCGACCCGGTGGACGCAGGAGGCGACGTTTCCCCCGTGCAGCGGCAGCGCGGCGCGGTGAGCCGGTTTCTGCGGGACCGCGTGCGCGAGGCGATGGACGCCGGCGTGGTCGCGCAGGGCGACCCCGAAGGCGCCGCCCTGACGCTGTGGTCGCTGCTGCACGGGCTGGCTTCCCTCCACCATGCCGGCATCACCCGGATGGAGTGGCTGCGTGAACGTGCGTTAACACACCTCCTCGACGGGATTGTCGTCGCAGGCGAGAGGAGCATAGAAGCGTAACGCGCGTTAACCCCGTTCCGTGGGCGGCTGTGCCGTGGAGCCGGCGCCAGGTCCGCCCGCTCCCCATCCGCCGTCGACGCGACGAGGCCCGCGTTCACCATCGGGAAAGCGGGCCTCGCGTGTCGAAATCCTGTCGCCGGGGGGGACCGCTTCCCTCCCCCGTCGAGGTCAGTTGGTGCGGTACCGCCGGCTGACCTCGTCCAGCCGCTTGCGCTCCTCTTCGGTAAGCGAGCCCAGGCCGTTGGCGCTGATCTTGTCCAGGATGCGGTCCACGTCGTCCAGCAGCTCGCGCTCGGCCTTCCCCGTGCGGGCCGCCGCGGGGCGGGCCCTGGTGACCGTGGCCGCGTGCGAGGCGGTCGCCGCCTGCTTCTTGCCGCTCCAGGGCACCAGCGCCGTCCCCCCCCGCTTCTGCGGCGACCTGCGGGGGGAGCGCGGCACGTCGCCCCACGCGTGGGGGGCCCAGGGGCTCTTCAGGTACAGGTACGCCGTCGCCATGCCCCCCAGGTGCGCCAGCACGGCCACGCCCCCGCTGGAGCCCGACGAGGCGATGAGCAGTTGCACGAAGCCCATGATCCCCACCAGCCACTTGGCCTTGATGGGAAAGATCCCCCACACGTGCACGGGCATCTCCGGCCAGATCATGGCGAACGCCATCATCAGCCCGAACGTTGCGCCCGACGCGCCGATGATCCAGTTGGCCGGGTCCCAGAAGTAGAAGAGCGCCGAGAACAGGGCCGCGCCCGCGGCCGAGACCAGGTAGAACCTGATGAAGCCCCGGCTTCCCCAGCGGCCTTCCAGCGGCGGGCCGAAGAAGAAGAGTACGAGCAGGTTCCCCAGGATGTGCCCGATCCCCACGTGCACGAACGCGTAGGTCAGCAGCGTCCACGGGCGCGTGACGAACCGCGTGGGCCCGAACGCCACCAGGTCCAGGTACCAGGTGTGCCGCAGCACCGCCACCATCACGAACGAGACCAGGAAGACGGCCGTGTTCGCGATGAGCAGGCGCTTGACCCAGGGGGTCACGGAAAAACCGCCGAAGCCCCCGTACGTGTCCCGGTAAGCCATTGCGTGTGAACGACGTGCTCTGTCGGTAAGGATGCGCGCGCGTGAGGTCCCGCGCGCCTGTCCCGTTCTCTACACCCGTCCCGCCACTCCGGTCCGCGCCGCGGTCACCGTACCGCCAGCCGGGCGATGCGGTCGCACAGTTCGGGAAAGTCGATCCCCACTGCCGCCGCGCCCTTGGGAAGCAGGCTCGTCGCCGTCATTCCGGGCAGGGTGTTGGCCTCCAGGCAGAACAGCTGCTCCTTGGCCAGGATGAAGTCGATGCGTGCGTAGCCGCGCAGCTTGAGCACCTTGAACGCCCGCAGCGCGTACGCCTGCACCTGCGCCACCACCTCCTCTTCCAGCGGCGCCGGGCACAGGTACTCCGTCATCCCCGGCGTGTACTTGCTCTCGTAGTCGTAGAT
>JAHWJJ010000337.1 GCA_019348475.1 Gemmatimonadota bacterium
GGGGTCGCCGCGAGCCGCGAGGAACGAGCGGCGAAGTCGGCGGGGGAGAGGGCCCCTGCGAACGCGCACCCTTCACCCCTTCACCCCTTCACCCCTTCACCCCTTCACCCCTTCACCCGTCACTTCGCTGTTACACCCGCCGCTGGAAGGCGCCCCGCCCGCGGCGATACATTCCCCCGCATGAGCGAGCACACCTTCACGCCGCGCCCCTTTCGCCCCGCGTGGTGGCTGCCGGGGGCGCACGCGCAGACCATCGCGGGGCGCTACATCCGCCCGCCGCACGGCGTGCACTACCGCCGCGAACGGCTGGAGACGCCGGACGGCGACTTTCTGGACCTGGACTTCGCCTCCGTCGACGGCGCGCCGGCCGCGGGGGCCGACGCGCCGCTGTGCGTGGCGGTGCACGGGCTGGAGGGGAGCGCGCAGTCGTCGTACATGCTGGAAACCTGCCGTGCGCTGGCGGAGCACGGCATCCGTACCGTCGCGATGAACTTTCGCTCGTGCAGCGGCGAGCCCAACCGCACGGCGCGCTTCTACCACGCCGGCGAGACCGGCGACCTGGCCTTTCTTCTGGACGTCCTTGCGGCGCGCTTTCCCAACGCGGCGCTGCTCGGCGCGGGCTTTTCGCTGGGCGCCAACGTGCTGCTCAAGTACCTGGGCGAGCGCGGCGAGGTGTCCCGCATCCGCGCCGCGACGGCCATCTCCATCCCCTTCGACCTGGGGCGCGGGGCCGACAAGCTGGCGGGGTCGTTCATGGGGCGGGTGTACACGCGCCACTTCGTCCGCCGCCTGGTGGCCAAGTACCGGCTGAAGCGCGCGGCCGGCGTGCGGCTGGACGGCGTGCGGCTGGACGAGCGCCGCTCGCGACGGTGGCGGTCCTTCCGTGACCTGGACGACGCCCTCACGGCGCGGCTGCACGGCTTTCAGGATGCGGACGACTACTACACGCGCTCCAGCTGCGCCATCTTTCTGCACGCCATCCGCGTTCCCACCCTGCTGGTGCACGCCCTGGACGATCCCTTCGTGGACGCCGGCGCCATCCCGCACGGCGTGATCCAGGCCAACCCGCACCTGCACCCGGCCCTGGTGCCGCGCGGCGGGCACGTGGGCTTTATCGCGGGAACGCCGCGCGCGCCGCGCTTCTGGGCAGAGCGCGAGGCGGCGCGGTTCCTGGCGGGGCGGGCCGGAGCGAAACGTGCGTAAACCGCTGGGCTGAACGGCGGTTACACCCTCTGGACGGAGACGGGACTACAGATGACGGACGTAGTGGACGCCGCGGCGGTGAAATCCACCTTCGGGCGTACGGTGGAGGAGCGGTTCACCAACCGGCTGATGCTGAACGTGCCCACCCGCGGCAACCCGGCCGTGGAGCGGCTGATCGAGCGCATGAACGCCGACGACGAACTGTACGCGCTGTGGCTGGCCGCCAACGTGAACGCGGTGGAGCGGCTGGGGATGACGGACCACGGCCCGGTGCACGTAAAGATCGTGATGAACATCGCCACCAAGCTGCTGCGCGTGCTCACCGAGCACGGCGTACAGCCCGGCGTGGTGGCCAACTACGGGATGCGCCCCGAGGACGCGGAGGTGGTGGTGATCATGGCGTCGCTGCTGCACGACGTGGGGATGTCCATCCACCGCAAGGACCACGAGGAGTTCTCGCTCTTCGTGGCGCAGCCCAAGCTGCGCGAGCTGCTGGAGGGCATCTATCCGCGCGGGCAGGCCACCATCATCCGCTCGGAGATCCTGCACGCCATCATCGGCCACCGCGCCGGCGGCAAGCCGATGACCATCGAGGCGGGCGTGGTGCGGGTGGCGGATGCGCTGGACATGGCCAAGGGGCGGTCGCGCATCAGCATGGAGGTGGAGGGGCCGATGATGAGCATCCACTCCATCAGCGCGGCGGCCATCGAGGCGGTGCACATCGAAAGCGGGGTGGAAAAACCGGTGCGCATCCGGGTGGAGATGTCCAACTCCGCGGGGATTTTTCAGCTGGACCAGCTGTTCCGCGAAAAGCTCTCCGGCAGCGGCCTGGAGAACTACGTGGAGGTCGAGGCCCTCATCGAAGGCGAAGCCGAGAAGCGCCTGGTCCAGACCGCGTACCGCATCTGAGGATCGAGGGCTGTGCAGCCGTGAACCCGGAGCTCAGTCATCCTGAGGGAGCGCACGCGCGCAACCGTAACTGCAACAATCCGTTTGCGCGCGACCGAAGGACCTTCTCTCCCGCGCGTGAGCAAGGCGTTTCGAAGGAAGCCCGGCCCGCGTTCTGCCCGGAAAGGTCCTTCGGTCGCCGCCGTGTGCACGGAACTGCGCGGCGGCTCGCTGAATGGAAAAGCCCCGATGTGCAGCCAGGCGTTCAGCAGGTGTGGCAGGCTCCGCCCCGCGCCCCCTCCGCTCGCTTAGGCTCGCACCTCCCCCAAAAACCCCTGGGGGAGGTTCAACTGCGTTTTCATCGCCACACGGTGCGCGTAGCGCCGGATGACTCAGGATGGCGCGGCGACGTTTTGGGGTCGGCAGGTCACACGGCCACGGGAGCAGATCCAATGAGGAAGACGTTCTACGCAGTGTTCGATGGCGCGGCCTTTCGGCCGGATCAACCACTGCAGATTGCGCCGCAGACGCGCGTGCGGCTTACGATCGAGACGGAACAGGTCGAGAAGCGTTCTGCGCGGTCGTTCCTCGATATAGCAGAGGGCCTGAACCTCGACGGGCCTCCCGACTGGTCTTCCCGCGTGGACGATTACCTCTACAGTCCGAGGTCGGCGACTTGGAAGTGAGGTCTTCCTCAACACCGCCCTTCTTCCAAACAGTTATTAATGGCGGCTGCATCGTCGTTCGCTCCCGTCCCGCCGCTCACTATCCTCTCCGGCGGACAGACGGGGGTGGACCGGGCGGCGCTGGACGTGGCGATGGAGCGGGGGATGCGGTGCGGCGGATGGTGTCCCGCTAGGCGCCAGGCGGAGGACGGGCCCATCGATCCGCGCTACCCGCTGCGCGAAACACCCACCGCCGATCCCGCGCAGCGCACGGAGTGGAACGTGCGCGGTTCCGACGGCACGCTGCTCCTCGTCACCGGCGGCCATAGCCGCGGGACCGAACTGACCGACGAGGTCGCTCGCCGGCTGGGCCGGCCGGTGTACCGCTGGCACCCGGACGCGCTCCCGGACCCGCACGCCTTTCGCCGCTGGCTGCAGATCCACAAGATACGCACGCTGAACGTCGCCGGGCCGCGCGAAAGCGAGTCGCCCGGCGTGTACGCGGCGGCGTGCGCCTACCTGCGCGCGGTGCTCCCCTGATCCACCCGTCCACTGCATCTCCGTGCGCGTACTGATCACCGGCGGGGCCGGGCTGCTTGGCGGCGAGCTGATCCGGCAGGCGCCCGCCGGCATCGACCTCCTCGCCACCCGCCGCTCGTCTCCCGTGATGGGCGCGGAATCGGAGTCCGTCGAACTGTCGGACGCGGAGGCGGTCAAGGCGCTGTGGATGCGGGTGCGCCCCGACGCCGTCATCCACACCGCCTACACGCAGGCGCAGGGCGAGCGCGACGTCTGGCGCGCGACGCAGAGCGTGGTGCGCGCCTGCCGCGCGTCCGGCGCCGCGCTGGTCTACATGAGCACCGACGCGCTGCTGGACGGCGAGTCGTCGCCGTACGCGGAAGGGGCGGAGCCGGCGCCGGTGCACGAGTACGGGCGATGGAAGGCGCGCGCGGAGCTGCACGTGCGGGCAGAGATGCCGGACGCGGCGGTGGTCCGCACCTCGCTCATCGTCCGCGCCGAGCCGCCGGACCGCAACAGCGCGTGGGTGGTGGATGCGCTGCGCCGCGGGGACCCCGTGCGCCTGTTCACCGACGAGCTGCGCTGCCCGGTCGCGGTGGAAGACCTGGCGGCGCAGCTGTGGGAGGTGGCACTGCTGCCGCCGGAGCGGCGCGCGGGGGTCTGGCACCTGGCGGGGCCGGAGGCGGTGAGCCGCTACGCCCTCGGCATCCTTCTCGCGCTGCGGCACGGGCTGGATCCATCCGCCATCACCCCCGCCCCGAGCGCCTCCGCCCCCGCGCCGCGCCCGCGCGACCTGCGCCTGCTCACCGCCCGCGCGGACCACGAGCTGCGCACCCGCGCACGTCCGGTCAGCGCGGTCCTTTTTCCGCCGCGCTGATCCCCGCCCGACGCGCATCAGCCGGAGCGGCGGCCTGGTGGGATCCATCGTGATCTCGGCCGGAACGTATGGCGTGCTTCCGCGCGCGCCGCCTCGGCATTATCGTGCCAGATCGCATCCCGCCCGCCCGCCTGCCACCCGCACGAGGAAAGCCGCGATGCATCGCCACCCCCGAATCCATATCCGTGCCGCGGCCGTCGCGGTCGCGCTCGCGCTGCTGGCCGCCACGCCCGCCGGCGCGCAGGACCACGCCCACGCCGCCCACGGTGACGTGGGCCGCGTGCACTTCCCCACCTCGTGCAGCGCCGCCGCGCAGCCGGCGTTCGAGCGCGGCGTGGCGATGCTGCACTCGTTCTGGTTCGACCAGGCGCTCCGCACCTTTCAGCAGGCGGCCGCGGCAGACCCGGGATGCGCGATGGCGCACTGGGGCGTGGCCATGACGCTGCTCGGCAATCCGTTCACCGGCGCGTCCCCCGCGGAGGGTGAGCTGCGCGAGGCGCTGGCCGCCGCCCGCGCCGCCGTGGCGGGCGCGCGCACGGCGCGGGAGCGCGGGTACGCCGAGGCCGTGCTCGCGCTGTACCACGACTATCCCTCCGTGGACCACCGCACCCGGCTGCGCGCGCACGAAGAGGCCATGCGCGGCGTGCACCAGGCGCATCCGGAGGACCCGGAGGCGGCCATCTTCTACGCCCGCGCCGTGATCGCCAACGCGCCCCCCGCGGACCTGACCTTCGCGCGGCAGCTGTACGCGGCCCGGCTGCTGGAGCCGCTGTTCCGCGCCCGGCCGGACCACCCGGGGCTGGCGCACTACACCATCCACGCGTACGACGCGCCGCCGATCGCCGGACAGGGGCTGGACGCCGCCCGGCGGTACGCGGACATCGCCCCCGCGGCGCCGCACGCGCTGCACATGCCCTCGCACATCTTCACCCGGCTGGGGCACTGGGACGAATCCATCGAGACCAACCGGCGTTCCGCCGCCGCCGAGCCCGACAGCAACGCGGCCGTGCATCCCAACGACTACATGGTCTACGCGTACCTGCAGCAGGGGCGGGACGCCGCGGCCGAGCGGGTGGTGCGGCGCGCGGTCCAGAACACCGACCGCTTCTACAGCAGCATCCTGGGATACAACTACGTCGCGATGCCGGCGCGCCTGGCGCTGGAGCGCGGGCGGTGGGAAGACGCCGCCGCGCTCCCCCTCTCCGCGGGCGCTCCGCCGCACGTGGAGGCCATCACGCGCTTTGCCCGCGCGATCGGCGCGGCG
>JAHWJJ010000338.1 GCA_019348475.1 Gemmatimonadota bacterium
CCGTTGTGTCCAGCCCGCGGAATCCACGCAGCCCGCGGCGCCCGGCCAGCCTCCGGCCCGGCCGGCGCCCGCGGCTCCGGCGAACGGAGGGCAGGTGACCATCCAGGTGCAGCAGGGGAGCGCCACCTCCGCCGGCGGCGGCGAGCAGGAGGCGCGCGCCGAGGGCGGCGACGGCACCGTCGTCATCCGCGGCGTGGCGACCACGCCCACGCCCTGCCACAAGCTGGCGGGGACGGTGGAGCGCACCGGTGGCCGCGTGACCGTCCACATCTCCGCCACGGCTGACCCGGAGGTGATGTGCGTGGCCTCCATCGGCGCCATCCCGTACACGGCGACGGTGCGCGGCTTTCCCGCGGGGACGTACGACCTGCGCGTGCACCACACCTACCCCGGCACCGGGTGGGACACGGCCTCCGTGCTGGAGGCCCGCGTTACCGTGCGCTGACTTCTTTACCATCCCGTTCCCGGCAGAGCCCATGTCCGCACCGCGCCGCACGCTGCTCCTTCTGCTCGCCGCGCTGGTCGCGGCGCCGGCCCCCGCGCAGGGGCCGGTCCCCGCGCCCCCGGCCAGCCCCGACGCCTTCGTCGTTCCCGCGACGCCCCCGCCGGCACCCATCGCGCGCGAGGAGTTTGCCCGGCGCCGGCAGGCGCTGGCGGCGGAGATGGGCGACGGGGTGCTGGTGGTGATGGGGACGCTGGAGCCCGATGCCGACTACCTTCCGTTCGCCCAGAACGCACCCTTTCGCTACCTGACCGGGGTGACGGAGCCCAACGCGGTGCTGGTGATCGCCAAACGCGGCGCGCGCGTGGACGAGCACCTGTTCGTGATGCCGCGCGAGCCGTCGCAGGAGGTGTGGCAGGGGGCGCGGCTGGGGGCGGAGGGCGCCACGCGGCTGACCGGCATCCCCTCCCACACCACGGAGGAGATGGAGGAGGTCCTGCGGGGGGTGCTGGCGGGGGTGCGGACGCTGTACACCGTGGCCCCGCTGAGCATGGACGGCAGCCAGAACCCGTTTCTGAGGCCGGACCAGCAGTTCATCCAGCAGCTGCAGCGGGAGTACGGGGTGGAGCGGGTGGCGGACCTGAGCGACGAGCTGTTCACCATCCGCCAGGTGAAGTCGCCGGCGGAGCTGGACATGCTGCGGCGTTCCATCCTGATCACCACGCTGGCGCACCGCGAGGCCATGCGCGCGGTGGAGCCGGGGATGAACGAGTTCGAGATCCACGCGCTGATCGAGGCCACCTTCCGCCGCTACGGCGCCGAGCGGCCGTCGTTCGGCTCAATCGTGGGGTCCGGCCCCAACTCGACCACGCTGCACTACCGCGCCGCCGACCGCTACATGCAGGCCGGCGACATGCTGGTGATGGACATCGGCGCGTCGTACAACGGGTACGCGGCGGACGTCACCCGCACCATCCCCGTGAACGGCCGCTTCAGCCCGGAGCAGCGCGCCGTCTACGAGATCGTCCTGGCCGCGCAGAAGGCGGCGGAGGAGCAGGCGCGCGCGGGGGTCACGATGGCGCGGCTCAACCAGACGGCCACGAGGGTGATCGCCGAGGGGCTCGCGCGGCTGGGGCTGATCGAGTCGCCGCAGGCCACCTACGAGTGCCGGCGCGGCGGGGCCACGGCGCAGTGCGCGCAGGTGAACCTGTTCTACATGCACGGGCTGGGGCACGGGATCGGGCTGGACGTGCACGACCCCGAGGCCGGGTACGGGCGCGGCTTCGTGGCCGGGAGCGCCTTCACCATCGAGCCCGGCATCTACGTGCGCGCCGACGCGCTGGACTACCTTCCCGACACCCCCGGCAATCGGCGGATGATCGCGCGGCTGCGGCCGGCCGTGGAGCGCTACCGCGACATCGGCGTGCGCATCGAGGACGACTACTTTCTCACCGAAGGCGGGCTGGAGCGGGTGACGGCCGGCGCGCCGCGCGAGATCGACGAGATCGAGGCGCTGATGGCGCTGGAGAGCTTCTGGAACCGCGAGCGCCGCCCGGAGATGGTGGAGTGGTACCGCGGCATCACTCCGCGCTGAGCGCGCCCGCGGGATGACCGAGCAGCCGCCCGCCCCGACCGCCGAACGCCCCCCGCTCGCCCGGCACGGGCCGGCCGGGTGGCTGGTGCTGGCGTGGCTGGTGGTGACGGCGGGCCGCTTCGCCTGGGCGGCGGCCACGGCCGACGTACCGTGGTGGAGCAAGGTCGCGACGGCGGCCGTCGCGCTGCTGGCCCTGGCGGCCGTCGTCCCCTTTCTGCGCTTTCGCCGCTCCGGGTGGGAGATGGCGATGTGGGTGCTGGTGACGGCGCTGGTGATGGACGTGGCCCGCGTCGTCCTGGGTACCGCGGACTGGCTCCTCGCCGCGCTGGCCGCGGGGGCGTCGGCGTTCTGCCTGGGATACGCCTGGCGCGCGCGCGGCGCCTTCGCCGACGACGATGCATGGGTGGACGAGGATCGTCTCCACGCCGCCGACGCGTCCGCGGCGTCCACCGGCTCCGCGGGCGGGCCGCCCGCCGACCCGGTGGCGGATGCGCTGGGTGCCATCCACCGCCGCATCGTGGACGCGGGGAGCGCCTGCGCCGTGAACCGCGAGGAGCTGCTGGCGGACGCGGCCCGGTACGGCGTGACCGCGGATGCGCTGCGGCGCGAGGCGCTGCCCCTGTACCGCACTTTCCTGGACCACTTTCGCGCCGACGGTCCGCTGACGGCGGAGGAAGACCGGGAGCTGTTCTGCCTGGAGAGCAGGCTGGAGCTGGACGCCATCGCCGTCGCGCGGCTGCGCGGGGACGGTGATCGTCCGCACGCGCCCGCGGAGCCGGTGGACGGGCGTCCCCCTTCCCTCGCCGCCGCCGGCCCGCTGGCCGAGGCGGCGGACCTGGAGGAGGACGCGGAGGTCGCGGCGCCGGTAGCGTACGTGCCGGGCGCGGCGCCGTCCGGGCTGGCGGACTACGAGCAGCACGAGCTCAACGCGCTCACGCGCTGGGCCGGCACGCCGCTTCCGCCGAACGCCGAGCCGCGCGAGGCGCTGGAGACGCTGCGGGAGCTGCACCGCGTCAGCACCCGGCCGCCGGAGGAGGTGGAGCCCGGCCTGCCGCTGGACGAGGGCGAGCGGTGCTTCGCCGCACGGCAGGTGGAGCTGCACCGGATGCCGCCGGGCGCGCAGCCGGACGCGGCGGAGCCCGCACCCGGCGCGATGTTCGCGGGCGCCTTTCTGGACGGCAGCCCCCGGCGCGACTGCGACCTGTCGCGGTACCAGCGCGCCGGCGGGTGCCGCTTCCTGGTGACGGACCGGCGCCTGCTCCTGGTGGCCCCGTCAGGGCAGCGCAGCCCGCTGCCGCTGGACCGTATCCGCTCCGTGCGGCCCTGCCGCAACGGGGTGGAGGTGCACCCCCTGCGGGGCGCCCCCGTCTTACTGGCCTTCGATGACGGCGTGGTGGACGTGGCGATGCGCATCGCCCGCGCGGTGCAGGAGGCTGGCGCCCGGCGGCTGGCGTGAGCGGGTCCCGCAGCCGTCCTCATCCACCGATCCACTGATCCACCGATCCACTGATCTCGTGAACCCGTTCCGCTACTTCGGCGGCATCGACTTTTCGGGCGCAAAGGAGCCCCTCTCCAACCTGTGGAGCGCCGTCGGCGAGGAGCGCGACGGGCGGCTGTGCATCGTCTCGCTCTGCCCGCACCCGTACCGCGCCGACCTGGCGTCGTTCGTGGCCGAAGGGTGGCGCAGGCACGCCAATCCCGGTCCCGGCGCGCGCGTCCTGTGGGGCGCGGATTTTCCCTTCGGCCTGCCCGCGGACGCGGTGAGCGCGCTGCCGGACCTGCGCGAGCGGTCATGGCGCGCCATGGCGTCGTGGGTGGCGGACCGCCCGCCCGACGAGATCCGCGACGCGCTCCCCGGCCTGGGGAAGGCGCCGCGGCGGACGGACACGGGGGGCGCGCTGGCGCCGCTGGACCTGCGCCTGTACCGGCAGACGGTGGAGGGGATCCGCTTTCTGTGGGAGCTTCGCGACGCGGCCGAGGTCTCCATCGCCCCCGTCCTGCCGCGGGAAGGCGCGGAAACGGTGCTGATCGAGGTGTACCCGTCGGGCGCGGTAAAGGACCTGGGGATCAAGGGCTCGCGCGTTCCCTCGCGCCCGGGCGAGGTGCGGGCGCGCCCGGCGGCGTTCCGCCCGTTCCTTTCCTTCGACCATCCCTGCATGGAGGCGACCGCGTGCACGCTTGAGGACGCGCGTGACGCCTGCATCGCCTGCCTGGCCGCGTACCTGTGCCGCGACGACCTGGACCAGCCGTTTCGCCTGGACCGCGCGCCGCGAGACGTGGTGGAGCTGGAGGGGTGGATCTACCGCCCGCCCGCGGCGCTGGGGGGTTGAGGCGGCGCGGCAGCGAGGGGCGCGGCGCCGTCCCACGGTGAATTGAATCCGAGGAGACGGGCGGACCCCGCGCCGGAACGAATGAATTCGCCGCTGGAAAATCGCTCCGCCTGCGCGGACCGGGTGCGCCGGCCTCTGCGGGAAGACGCTAGGCCTCTGCCGTGTGCAGTTGAAGCCCCGCGCGGTTTGCGGGGCTTTCCGCAGTCGTTGCGGCGGCTTCAGCCGCTCCGGCGCGGGCTTGGCCCGGGCACGTCCGCCGGTGCTCACGCAGCCGCCGTCCACCTCACGTCCCGTAGCGCTCTTCGGCGTCCCGGGCCGCGCTCCGCTCCGCCGGCGGCTGGTTCGCCGCCTCCACCAGGGCGGTGATCCAGGCGCGCATCACGGCGTCCACGGGAACGGCGAGCAGGTCCACGGCGGCGCCGGCGGGCGCGCTGGGCGCCCGCGGGATGTCCGTCGGCGGCAGCGTGCGCGCCAGGCCGCGCTCCAGCAGCACCCCGCGCAGCTCGTCGATCCGCGCCAGCGCGTCCTCCGCGTCCGCGGCCGGCGCAACCACGCGGGGGATGCGCGCGCCGAACAGCCCGTCCGCGATGGTGGCCTCCAGCGCGGCGGGCAGCGGCAGGTGGGCGGCAAAGGCGCGCACGTCCGCCTCCAGCGCCCGCAGCTCCGCGGGCGAATCCACCGAAACCAGCTCCGTGGAGAGGGTGAACACGTGCTCACGCGCGTCCAGCGGCAGGGCGCGGCCCAGCATCACCCGGCCGGGGTGCACCTCGCCGTACGGGTCGCGGATGCGCAGCTCGCGGCCGTCCAGCAGCGAGCGCACCACGGCGATGTCGTCGTCCCCCCGCAGCAGCACCTGGAAGGCGCCGGGGACGGAGTCCAGCAGCGCGCGCGCCGCCGCCCGCCGCGCCCGCGGCCAGCGCCCGCCCTCGTCCGACGCCAGGAGCGAAGCCAGCACCGGCTCGCCGGCGGCCAGCGCGGGGCGCTCCGCCAGCGCCCACTCCATCCGCCGCCCCACCGAGCGCAGCCCCGCCTCGCC
>JAHWJJ010000339.1 GCA_019348475.1 Gemmatimonadota bacterium
TAAATTTCACGCGGAGGGCGCGGAGGAAAAGGGAGAGGACGCGGAGAGCTCCGTCAGTTCTCCGCGTCCTCACTCACTTCCTCCGCGTCCTCCGCGCGATGCTTTTGGGGGTCTGCACAGAAAGATCCGTGGATTGGGTATCAGATGAGCGCGATCTTCGACGACCACGTGCGGCGCTGGGGATTGGTCCCCGACGGCGAGCCGATCACCACGCCCAACAGCAGCCTGCTCCCGGTGCGCCGTAACGGCCTGCCGCTGATGCTGAAGGTCGCCCGTGCGGCGGAGGAGCGGACGGGCGCGCGGCTGATGGCGTGGTGGGATGGGCAGGGCGCCGCGCGCGTCGTGGAGCACCGGGGCGACGCACTGTTGATGGAGCGAGCCGGCGGCCGCGCGTCCCTGGTGCGGATGGCGCGCGGCGGACTGGACGACCAGGCGAGCCGCGTTCTCTGCGCGGCCGCGGCCCGGCTGCACGCGCCGCGGCACCGCCCGCCGCCGGCGCTGGTCCCGCTGGACCGGTGGTTCGGCGCGCTGCACCCTGCCGCCCTGGCCCACGGCGGCATCCTGGCACACGCCGCGGACTCCGCGCGCGAGCTGCTCGCCGAGCCCCGCGACCCCGTGGTGCTGCACGGCGACCTTCACCACGGCAACGTGCTGGATTTTGGCGCGCGCGGCTGGCTGGCGATCGATCCCAAGGGCCTGGTGGGCGAGCGCGGGTTCGAATTCGCGACCCTCTTCCGGAACCCGGACCTGGCGACGGCTGCGGCGCCGGGGCGGCTGGCGCGGCAGGCGGACGTCGTCGCCCGCGCGGCGGGGCTGGAGCGCGGCCGGCTGTTGAAGTGGATCCTGGCCGGTGCCGGCCTGTCCGCCGCGTGGTCGCTGGAGGACGGCGACGAGCCGGCCCCGGCGCTCGCGGTCGCGGAACTCGCCGGGGCCGAGCTCGCGCGCTGATCGGCCCCGCGCGCAAGCGCCCGTGCGCGGCGGGAGCGGAGCCGTGCTTCAGCCCCTCGCCGTGAGCGGAGCGAGGGGTGCCAGCAGGCTCCGGGTGGCGGCGTGCGGATCGTCCGCCCGCATCACGGCGCCGATCACGGCCACCCCCGCGGCGCCGGCGTGGAGGACGGCCGCCGCGTTGCCGATGGTGATCCCGCCGATGCCGACCACGGGGATGCGCACCGCGGCCGCGACCCGCGCGACGCGCTCCGTGCCGACGGCATCCCCCGCGTCCGCCTTGCTCCCCGTAACGTAGACCGGGCCGACGCCCACGTAGTCCGCCCCCTCCGCCTCCGCCGCCCGCGCGAGTTCCGGCGTCTCCGCCGACACCCCGAGCAGAAAGCCCGGCGGGGCGATCCGCCGCGCGGCGGCCACGGGAAGGTCGTCCTGCCCCACGTGCGCCCCGTCCGCGCCCACCGCCAGCGCGACGTCCACCCGGTCGTTCACGAAGAGCAGCGCCCCCGCCGCCCGCGTCTCGGCGACGAGGATGCGGGCGAGCTCCGTCGTTTCTCGCGCGGACGCGTCCTTCATCCGCAGCTGGAGGGCCGGCGCGCCGCCCCGCAGCGCCGCCCTCGCGACGTGGGCCACCTCGCGCCCGGGGCCACAGTCCGGGTCGGTGACCACGATCAGCCGCAGCCGCTCCCTAAGCTCCGCCGTCACCGCGTGGCGGGCTGCTGCGGTTGTCGCTGCGCGCGCATCTCGGCGCGGTAGCGGGCCACCTGGCGCAGGTGCTCGTTGAAGGTGCGCGTGAACACGTGGGTGCCGTTGGCGCGGGCGACGAAGAAGAGGAAGTCGTGCTCCGCCGGGTTCAGGGTGGCCTCGATGGCGCCGCGGCTGGGCGAGGCGATGGGGCCCGGCGGCAGCCCCTTGTGGCGGTACGTGTTGTAGGGGTCGGCCGCCGTCTCCTGGATGTGGCGGCGCAGCAGGCGGCGCTGGTGCTCGCCCAACGCGTACTGCACCGTGGGGTCCGCCTCCAGCCGCATCCCCCGCTCCAGCCGGTTGTGGTAGACGCCGGCGATGGTGGGCCGCTCGCTCCACACCTTCGCCTCCTTCTCCACGATGGAGGCCAGCGTGACCACCTCGCGCTCGTCCATCCCCAGCGCCTGGGCCCGCTCGCGCATCTGCGGCGTCCAGGCGCGCTTGTACTGGCCGGTGAGCTCGCGCAGGATGGCGTCCAGCGACGAGCCGAGGGGGAACACGTAGGTGGCGGGATACAGGTACCCCTCCAGCGTGGGCCCGGGAACGCCGTACTTCTCCGCCAGGGCGGGGTCCATCAGCCGGGAAAGGATGGAGTCCGCAGGCATCCCCGTGGCCTCCGCCAGGCGCGGGGCGATGCGGCGCAGTTCCCACCCTTCGGGGATCACCAGCCGCGTCTTCACCACGTCGCCCGTCGTCAGCTTGCGGAGGATCAGGTCGTACGACGCCCCGGGGCGCACCTCATACACGCCCGGCTGCAGCCTGGCGGAAGCACCCTTGATCCGCGCGTACAGCTTGAAGGTCCCCGTGGAGCCGATCACGTCGCGCCGGGCCAGCGTATCGGCCACGGTGGACATCCCCGCGCCGCGCGGCACCGTGAAGCGCACCGGATCGCCCTTCCCCTGGCCGCTCCCGCAGCCGGCCAGGAGCAGGAGAGGGAATAGGGAACAGGGAACAGGGAATAGGCGGCGGATGCGGGTCTTTGTCCTGCTCATTCGGTGTTCTCCGTCTCACCCGCGGCGGCGAGGTTGCGCCGCAGGGCCAGGTATCCTTCCAGGATCAGCGCGGCGGCCGTGGCGTCGATCTGCCCCTTCCGCTCGCGCACGTTCTTCTTGAGCCCCATCCCCTGGATTGCCCGCTCCGCGCGGACGGACGACATGCGCTCGTCCATCCAGTGCACGGGCAGCCCGGTGCGCCGCGCCAGGTCGCCGCCGAACTGCCGCACCTCCGCCGCCCATGCGCCTTCCGCGCCGGAAAGGTCCAGCGGCAGCCCCACCACGGCCTCGTCTGCCTCCTGCTCCTGCACGATGGCGGCGATCTCCGCCCACGGCGGCCGCTTCCCCGCCCGCCGCTGCAGCGTGGTGAGCGGCGACGCGATGGTCCGCGTGGGGTCGCTGACCGCCACGCCGATGCGTCGCTCGCCGTAGTCGAATGCAATCGTTCGGGACAAGGGAGTGCGAAAGTGCGAAAGTGCGAAAGTGCGAAAGTGCGGGTGTACCAGAGTACCAAATGCGAACGGCCCGCGCGAGAGGCGGGCCGTTCCTGCCGTGCGCCGGTGGCGAATCGGACGACTGGTGCAAGTGACCGTCGCGGTGGCGAGCCCGCGCCGCGCCCCCTCCGCTCGCTTATGCTCGCACCTCCCCCCAAAGAACCTGGGGGAGGTTGAATCACGGCGGGATTCCGGGAGCGCCGCCGAGCAGTCCGCCCAGGCAGCGCGTTCGCGGACTGCACCGCGGCCATGTACCCGCGCGCAGGCCGTTCACCCGTTCACCCGTTCACCCGTTCACCCCAGCCGCGCCACGGCCTCCTCCACCGGGGCGCCGCCGCGGACGTGCTCGTACACCTGGGCCAGCACGTCGCCGCGCGCAAAGACCAGGCGGGTGCGGTCGGCGGAGCCGCTGGGCACCTCCATCACCCCCACGCCGTCGCCGGCCAGCCGCTCCAGCAGCGCGGAGAACAGGCCCGTGGAAAGATGGGCGCCGCGGGGGCCGCCGCCCGCCTCGCTCTCGACCCACCCGGTCAGCTCCAGCACGCCCACGGCGGGGTGCAGGTCGCGGAACTCCAGCGAGCCCCACCCGCGGTCCGCGAAAAAGCCGGCGGCCGCCCGCCAGAACTCCGCCGGGTTCAGGGCGCTCCACTCCGCGCCGGCGTAGTCGCGCGACAGCCGCTCGTGCAGGCCGCCGTACACCTCGTCCCCCAGCTCGTAGCCGATCTGCCGCAGCACGTTCACGGCGTCCATCGGCTCGCGGTCGCCCACTACGAAGCGGCGGACGGTGCCCAGCAGGCCCGCGGGCACCTGCAGAAAGCGCGCGGGGGCGGCGGTGGGGTTCATAGCTGCAGCTCCGGTTGGAGGGGTTGGTCCGCGGGAGGTTCGGTGGATTCGGCGGATTCGGTCGAATCGGCGGATGCGGGGGCGCCGAGCGTCTCCGGCAGGGCCAGCAGGGCGGCCTCGGACAGTTCCGCGACGCCCAGCTCGCGCGCCTTCGCCAGCTTGGAGCCGGCGTCCTCGCCCACCACCAGGTAGTCGGTCTTTCCGGTTACGCTGCCGGTGACCCGGCCGCCGTGCTCCTGGATGAACGCTTCGATCTGCGGGCGCGTCATCGTGGGGTGGGTGCCCGTGATCACGAAGGCCTTGCCCGTGAACGGCCCCCGCGCCGGCTCGGAGCGCTCCTCCGTCATCTTTACGCCGGCGTCGGCCAGCTTTCGGACGACTTCGCGGTTGCGCGGCTCGGCCATCCAGGCGTGCAGCGCGGCGGCCATCGTGTGGCCGATGGTGTGGACCGCCTCGATCTCTTCGATCGACGCTTCCATCAGCCGCTCCATGCTGCCGAAGTGCCGCGCCAGCGTCTGCGCCGCGATCTCCCCCACGTGCCGCACGCCCAGGCCAAAGAGCACGCGGGCGAGGCCCTGTTGCCTGGAGGCCTCGATCCCGTCCAGCAGGTTCTGCGCGGACTTCTCCTTGAACCCCGGCAGTGCCAGGATGTCGTCCAGCGTCAGGCGGTAGATGTCGCCCACGTCCGAGACCAGCCTTCTCGTCCGACGGTCTCCGTCCTCCCGGACGCCGTCCGCCGGCTGGAGCGCGACCTCGCCGTCGTCCGGCTCCGGCGGCTCCGCGTCCTCCCCCGGTTCGGCGACCACCTGCCCGGACGCGTCCACCGGCCGTTCGCGCAGCAGGGCGGCGATCGTCCGCTCGCCCAGGCCGCGGATGTCCATGGCGCCGCGCGAGACGAAGTGCACCAGCCCCCAGTAGATGCGCGCCGGGCACGCGGAGTTGGGGCAGTACCGCATCGCCTCGCCCTCCGGCCGCTCCACGGGCGTGCCGCACGCCGGGCAGGCGTCGGGCATGGCGAACTCCTTCGCGCGCGCCTGCCCCTCCTCCAGCACCGGCCCGACGACCTGGGGGATGACCTCGCCGGCGCGCTTGACGATCACCTTTTCCCCCGCGCGGATGTCCTTGCGGCGGATGTCGTCCTCGTTGTGCAGCGTCGCCAGCTTCACGATCACTCCGCCCACCTCCACCGGCTCCAGCACCGCGTACGGGTTCAGCGCGCCGGTCCTTCCCACGTTCAGGCGGATGTCGATCAGCGTGGTGACCGCCAGGTCCGGCGCGTACTTGTAGGCGGTGGCCCAGCGCGGCTCGCGCCCCCCGACGATCCCCAGCTCGGCATGCAGCGCCAGGGGGTTCACCTTGACCACCGCGCCGTCCACC
>JAHWJJ010000340.1 GCA_019348475.1 Gemmatimonadota bacterium
AGCGGCCCGCGTGCCGGGGCGCAGCCGCTGGCGGCCGGCAGCGCCAGCGTGCACGCCAGCGCCAGGTGGATTGGGGATCGCATGTGCCCGCCCTCCGTAAAGCTGGGAAAACGCTTCATCGCGCCGGGCCGCGTGCGCGCCGCCGGTGCGATGGACCGAGGGCGTCCGCACGCGCCGTTCTCCGGCGCGCGCACTGGCGCGACAGAAAGTGCCGCTTTCTTCCAGCTGTCTGGTTCTGTCGAACGCCGGGCCGGCGGTCTGCCGGTTGCGCCCGGCCGGCCCCCGCGGAATTCCCGGCCCACGCCGACGCGGCGCCGGCCACGCACACGATCGATGACGACGAGACCGTTTGCGCACGCAATCCGCACCAGCCCCATCTCTGTTGGATGAGCTGCGCCCGGGGGCCAGGCGGCTTCTGGGGGTGGCCGAGAGGATGCGGGAATAGTCGATGCGGAAGATCCGCCCGCGTTGACGATGAACACGGCGGAAGTTGCCGTCGCTCACGCACGATTGCGCCGGAGGAGCTTAGCCGTGAACCAGCGGAAAGGGCAGCGAATGGCGGGACTCCCCGCTCCGCCTGGACTTGATGAGAGGGAGCGATCGCGGTGGCCGTAGCCGGCGAGGTGCGGCACGCGTACCGGCGGGCGCGCCGGCTGGAATACCTCACGCTGGCCTACAACGCCCTGGAGGCGGTGGTTTCCATCGGCGCGGGCATCGCCGCGGGGAGCACGGCGCTCATCGGCTTCGGGGCGGATTCGCTGATCGAGAGCACCTCCGGGGCGGCCCTGCTCTGGCGGCTGCAGGAAGGTGAGGCGAACGAACGGCGCGAACGGCGCGCGCTGAAGCTGGTCGGTGCATCGTTCCTGCTGCTGGCGGGCTACGTGGCGTACGAATCGGCCGGGTCGCTGCTGCGGCGCGAGCCGCCGGAGGTGAGCTGGGTGGGGATCGTGGTCGCGGCGCTTTCGGTGGTGATCATGCCGTGGCTGGCGTGGCAGAAGCGCAGGGCCGCCGCGCAGATCGGCAGCCGGGCGCTGCACGCGGACTCGCGCCAGACCTCGCTCTGCGCCTACCTCTCGGCCATCCTGCTGGGCGGCCTGGCCCTGTACGCCGCCTTCGGCTGGTGGTGGGCCGATCCCGTGGCCGCGCTGGTGATGGTGCCCATCATCGCCCACGAAGGGGTGGAGGCCCTGCGCGGCGAGCACTGCGACGACTGCGCGCCCTGAGCCGGGCGCCTGGTCCCGAGTGGCTGCGCGGGCCGGATTCGGCACACCACACGCGCGACCTCATGGATCACAGCAAAACGGCAGCGGATCGTCCGCTGCCGTTTTGCTCCCGTTCGTACATCAGGCCGGTCGCCGGTTCCCGGCTCAGTCGCGGATGGTCACCGCGACGGGGGCCGGGAGCGTGATCTCGTGGCTGCTGTCGTCGTCGCGCGCCACCCAGCTGAACCAGCCGTCGTCGCGCGGCTTGCCGCCGTGCTCCTGCACCCACTCCGCCAGGTCCTTGACCTCGTCCGGATGCATGCGGATGCACCCGTGCGACTCCGCCTCGCCCAGCGTGTGCGGCGCATCCGTCCCGTGGATGTAGTAGTCGGGATACTCGAAGAAGAGCTTGGCCCCCACCATCGGGTTCTCGGAGTCGTTCGGCTTCTTCTCCTCCTTGTCCTCGGCCCACTCGGCGCCGTGCGGGGGCACCCACCCCGGGTTCCAGATGATGCGATTGATGGTGAACTCGCCCTCGGGCGTGGGGTGCTCCGCATCGCCCACGGCCACGTCGTACGTGTTCACCACCTCCCCGTCGTGGTACAGGTACAGCTTGCGCTCGGAGAGGTCCACCTCCAGGCGCGTGGGCGCCACGCCCTCACGGCCATCGCGCGCGGGCGCCGGGGCCAGACCCGCGCCGGAAAGGCCCAGCCCCGCCACCAGCGCCGTCGTCGCAAACATCTTTCGAATCATCTATCCCCCAAAAAATCGGTTCCATTCCGTCATTCACCCGGGCGGCCCGGGGAAGCGCTTTGAACAGTGCAAGTGACGTGCCTTCATATGTTTACGCGCTCGATGCGGCGTCCCCGCGGACGGAAAAGAATCAGGATTACCGGGAGTGGACGTGCGGAAGCAGACCACCAGATCGGGCCAGCAGATTCCCGGTCGGCACCAGGCAAGCTGCCGTCGCCGAAGTGAGGCGCGGCGCCTCCTTCGGAACCCACAGACCCAGACCCTTTGCGGGTTCGCATCAGCATCAGGGCCCCGTCTGCGCATCCGCAATCCGGGGAACCCCGCGCGGCCCCTGCGCGTCGCGCCGCAGACGCGGGAGGGCGCGCGGCCATCCCCCGCCCCCGGGGCGCGGGGCCTGAAAGCTGCGGGCGCGCGCTGCGCGGACAACCGAAAACCGGGAGGGGATGCGTGGGGATCAGCGACCAGTGGTGGCGCGACGCCATCATCTACGGCGTGGACGTGGGGACGTTCCTGGACAGCAACGGCGACGGAAGCGGCGACTTCGCGGGGCTCACCAGCCGGCTGGACTACCTCCAGGGGCTCGGCGTCAACTGCCTCTGGGTCCTTCCCTTTTTTCCCGGCCCCGACCGCGACAACGGCTACGACGTCTCCGACTACTACGGCGTGGACCGCCGCTTTGGCGACCCCGGCGACTTCGTGGAGTTTCTGCGCGAGGCCGGCAGCCGCGGAATGCGCGTGATGGTGGACCTGGTGGTGGAGCACACCAGCGACCAGCACCCCTGGTTCCAGGCGGCGCGGGCGGACCCCAATTCGCGCTACCGCGACTACTACGTCTGGGTGGACGAGCCGCCGGAGAACCCCGACTACCAGCCCATCTTTCCCGGGGTGGAAGAGAGCGTCTGGCACTGGGACCAGGCGGCGGGGCAGTACTATTTCCACACCTTCTACCATCACCAGCCTTCCCTGAACCACGCCAACCCCCGGGTGCGCGAAGAGGTCAAGCGCATCATGGGCTTCTGGCTGCAGCTGGGCGTGGCGGCGTTCCGCGTGGACGCCGCGTCGCACATGCTGGAGCCCAAGGGGAGCATGGACTTTCCCGGCGACCCGCACGCCGTGCTGCGCGAGTACCGCCAGTTTGCCGCCGTACGCGAGGGGCGGGTGGCGATGATGGGCGAGTCCGACGTCCCGCCCCACCAGGTGGCCGACTTCTTCGGCGACGGGGACGAGCTCAACCTGCTGATGAACTTTCTCCTCAACAACTACCTCTTCCTGGCCCTGGCCCGCGAAAGCGCCGAACCGCTGCGGCATGCGCTGCAGCTGGTGCCGCCGGGGTCCGGCAAGGGGCAGTGGGCCAACTTTCTCCGCAACCTGGACGAGGTGGACCTGGAGCGGCTCACCGGGGCGGAGCGCGAAGAGGTGTATCGCAGGTTCGCCCCGCGGGAGGAGATGCGCGTCTACGGCCGCGGCATCCGCCGGCGCCTGGCCCCCATGCTGGGCGGCGACCGCAAGCGGATGGAGCAGGCGTTCTCGCTCCTGTTCACCCTTCCCGGCGCGCCCCTGCTGGTGTACGGCGACGAGATCGGGATGGGCGAAGACCTGTCGCGTCCCGAGCGCGAGTCGGTGCGCACGGTGATGCAGTGGTCCGATGACCGCAACGCCGGCTTTTCCACCGCCGAGGAGGGCGCGCTGGTGGCGCCGGTGGTGACCCGGGGGCAGTTCGGCTACCGCAAGGTGAACGTGGCCGACCAGGAGCGGAACGGCGATTCGTTCCTGCGGTGGATGCAGAACGCCATCCGCACCCGCCGCGAGTGCCCCGAGTTCGGCTGGGGGACGCTCACGCTGCTGGAGAGCACCAACCCCGCGGTGCTGGCCCACCGGGTGGACTGGAACCAGAACGGGATCGTGGTGGTGCACAACCTGGCGGCCGCGCCCGCCGAGGTGTCGCTGGAGCTGGAGGGGAACGGCGGCGAGTGGCTGGAGGACCTGCTGCGGCGCGAGCGGCTCAAGATCCCCAGGTCGGGGCGGCTGTCGCTGCGGATGGAGGGGTACGGCTACCGCTGGCTGCGCCTGGCCGGGATGCGCTCCCGCCGCGCCAACCCCTCCGCGGGGGCCGACCGCGGCGCGAGCCGGAGCGGGAGCGGGAGCCGGGGCCGCAGCGGGGGCGGCGGCCTGAGCGGGAGCGGCGGAGAGGCGCGATGACCGGCCACTTTCTCTGGTGGCAGCGCGGCGTCGTCTATCAGGTGTATCCCCGCTCGTTCCAGGACACGGACGGCGACGGGGTGGGTGACCTGCGGGGGATCACCCGGCGGCTGGACTACCTGCGCTGGCTGGGGGTGGACGCGCTGTGGATCTCCCCGATCTACCCCTCGCCCATGGCCGACTTCGGGTACGACGTCTCCGACTACCGCGACGTGCACCCCATGTTCGGCACGCTGGCCGACTTCGACCAGCTGGTGCGCGAGGCGCACGCCCGCGGGCTGCGGGTGATCCTGGACTTCGTCCCCAACCACACCTCGCAGGAACACCCGTGGTTCCGGGAGTCCCGCTCGTCGCGGGAGAACCCCAGGCGCGACTGGTACATCTGGCGCGACCCGGCCCCGGGCGGCGGCCCGCCCACCAACTGGCTCTCCAACTTCGGCGGACCCGCGTGGACGCTGGACGAGCGGACGGGCCAGTACTACTACCACGCCTTTCTCCCCCAGCAGCCGGACCTGAACTGGCGCAACCCGGCGGTGGTCGAGGCCATGCTGGACGTGCTGCGCTTCTGGCTGGAGCGCGGCGTGGACGGGTTCCGGGTGGACGTCATCTGGCACCTGATCAAGGACGACCGCTTCCGCGACAACCCCGTGAACCCCGGGTGGACGCCGGAGCAGCGCCCGTACGACGCCGTTCTCCCCGTGCACACCGCCGACCAGCCGGAGGTGCACCAGCTGATCGCACGCATGCGCCGGCTGATGGACGAGTACCCGGAGCGGGTGCTGATCGGCGAGATATACCTTCCCGTGGAGCGGCTGGTCGCCTACTACGGGCAGGACATGTCCGGCGCGCACCTCCCCTTCAACTTTCAGCTGATCCGCGCGCCCTGGCACGCGCGCCACATCGCGCGACTGATCGACGAATACGAGGCGGCGCTCCCCCCCGGCGGCTGGCCCAACTGGGTGCTGGGCAACCATGACGTGCACCGCATCGCCTCGCGGGTGGGGCGGGCGCAGGCGCGGGTGGCGGCGGTGCTGCTGCTGACCCTGCGCGGCACCCCCACGCTGTACTACGGCGACGAGATCGGGATGATGGACGTGGAGGTGCCGCCGGAGCGGGTGCAGGACCCGTACGAGCGCAACGTCCCGGGACAGGGCTTCGGGCGCGACCCGGAGCGCACGCCGATGCAGTCGGACGCCT
>JAHWJJ010000341.1 GCA_019348475.1 Gemmatimonadota bacterium
TCGGCCCTGCGGGCGCGCATCCCTCACGCGAGGCGATTCCGAAGCCCCACGAGTGTGCCGCGCCAAATTCCGAGCCGCGGGTACCTCGAGCAAATCTTGCGCAAGATGCGCGAGATTTCATTCGTCAGATACTATTCCCTATTCCCTACATGCCGTACGACCCCCGCCCGTGGGCGCACCTGCTGAGCCCGGGCGCCGAGATCCGCTCGCCCCGCGCACCCGCAGGCCACGTGGCCGCGCGCGCGGAGCCCACGGAGGTGTGGGCGCCCGAGGTGGTGGGGACCGCCATCCAGGCGCTGGAGGAGGGAGCCGCGGGAATCGTCCAGGGGCAGCTGCTCGCGCCGCGCTCCCACCATCTACCTGTACTCGACCGGGGTGCAGAGGCACTCGCGCCCGCCCCTGCCGCCCGCGTGGCACGCGGCGTGACACGTCCCGCGGCTCCCGGCGCGCGATCCCTCGTTCGCGTCGCAATCACGCCACGCGAAGGACGTGCGTCTGATGATCCCCTCCCACGCGGACCCTGCGGACCGGGTCGTCGTCATCGGCTTTACCTGGTCGCCGCGCTCGCACGAGGTGCGCGACTTTCTGGCGCGCAGCCGCATTCCCTACCTGTTCCGCGACTACGAGAGCAACGACAGGGCGCGCGCCCGCGCGGACGAGCTGGGCGTGGGGGCCGACGGTCTGCCGCTGCTGATCTTCGACGACGGGCGGTGGCTGGCGGCCCCCAGCGACGAGGAGCTGGCGGAGGAGGTGGGGCTGAGCACCGAGGCGGAGTCGCCGTACTACGACCTCATCATCGTGGGCGCGGGGCCGGCGGGGCTGGCGGCGGCGGTCTACGGCGCCAGCGAGGGGCTGCGCACGGTGCTGATCGAGCGCGAGGCGCCCGGCGGGCAGGCGGGGATGAGCGCGGCCATCGAGAACTACCTGGGCTTTCCCGACGGGGTGAGCGGCAGCGAGCTGGCCGGCCGGGCGCTGCGGCAGGCCGAGCGCTTCGGGGCCGAGGTGGTCGTATCGCACGCCGCGGCGGAGCTGCGGGTGGAAGGGCCCAGCCGCGTGGTGGTGCTGGACGACGGCGCGGAGCTGCGGGCGCAGGCGGTGCTGCTGGCGCTGGGCGTCTCCTGGCGCATGCTGCAGGCGCCAGGCTGCGAGCGCCTGATCGGGCGCGGGCTGTACTACGGGGCGGCGGCCGCGGCCGTGCCCACCTGCCGCGACCGCGACGTGTACCTGCTGGGTGCCGGCAATTCCGCCGGCCAGGCGGCGCTGTACCTGGCGCGCTACGCAAGGTCGGTGACGATGGTGGCGCCGGAGGCGGACTTCTCGGAAAAGATGTCGGAGTACCTGCTGGACCGCGTGAGCCGCAACCCCGACGTGCGCCTGCGTCCCGGGGCGAAGGTGGTCGCGGTGGAAGGCCGCGACCTGCTGGAGCGCGTCACCATCGAGGACGTGCAGACGGGGCGGCGGGAGACGGTGGAAACCAGCACGCTCTTCGTCTACATCGGCGCGGCGCCGCAGACGGACTGGCTGGACGGCGTGCTGCTGCGCGACGAGAAGGGATTCGTGCTGGCCGGTCCGGAGCTGCAGGACCGCGAGGACGTGCGCTGGGAGCTGGAGCGCCCCTGCTACCTGCTGGAAACCAGTGTCTCCGGCGTGTTCGTCGCGGGCGACGTGCGCAGCGGCTCGGTCAAGCGCGTGGGCGCGGCGGTGGGGGAGGGGTCGATGGCCATCCAGTTCATCCATGAGCACCTGCGCGGCCACTGATCTTCTGAGGTGAGAGCTGTTGCAGTTCTTGGATGCGTGAAAGCGAGCTCGGTCATCCGGCGCTGCGCACAAATCCGGGACGAAAGCGCAGTTCAACCTCCGCCAGGGGCCTTGGGGGAGGTGCGAGCCAGGCGAGCGGAGGGGGCGCGGCGCGGACGGGCACGCTGCTGAAAGGCTGCCGGATCTGCCGGGGGAGGTTGAACTGCGTTCAGCCGGCCGAGACGATGCGGACGGCGGTGCCCCACGGGTCCACGGCCACCCACCCCCCGCCGATGCGCTCCGCCGCGTGGCCGGCGGAGCGAAGGCTCTCGGCCGCGGCGTCGGCGTCGGCGCGGCGCGGGACCACCATCTCCCAATCCACCAGCCGCGCGTCGTTCTCGCCCGCGGGAGTGGCGCCGGGGCCGGCCCACGTGTTCAGCCCCAGGTGATGGTGATAGCCGCCCGCGGACAGAAACAGGGCGCCGGGGTAGCTCCACACCACCTTGTCCAGCCCCAGGGCGTCGTGGTAGAACGCCGCCGCCCGCTCCATCTCGGCCACGTGCAGGTGCACGTGGCCGATGGTGGTCCCCGCCGGCATCCCGCTCCACGGCTCGCCGCCGGCGGCGCGCACCAGCGCGTCCACGTCCAGAGGCCGCGTGTCCATCGCCAGCTGCCGATGCGCATCGTACCGCCAGGTTTCCCGCGGCCGGTCGGCGTAGACCTCGATTCCCAGCCCGTCGGGATCGTTCAGGTACAGCGCCTCGCTCACCAGGTGGTCGCTGGCGCCCGCGCGCTCGCCGATGCGCGCCAGGTGCGTGACAAAGCGGCCCAGCGCGGCGCGGTCCGGCAGGAGGATGGCGAAGTGGTACAGCCCCAGCCGCCCGCGCGCCGCCGCGGGCCGCGAGCCGCGGTGCTCACGGAGCACCACCAGCGGAACCTCCTGGCCGTGCGTGCCCAGGACGGCCTCATCGGCGGAGCGGTCCATCACACGCAACCCGAGCACGTCGCGGTACCACGAAACGGAGCGCTCCAGGTCCGCCACCTGCAGCCGCACCCGCCCCAGCCGCAGCTCCGCGGGCAGGCGGAACCCGCCCGGCGCGATTCCATACTCGCCGCCGGTGGCCGCCCCGGTGTTCAACTCGTTCATGGTCCTCCCATCCTCCAGCGTGAAACCGCTCCAAATATAATCGTTGCAACGATCATCGTCAGCGCCCGATCACTCCGGGCGAACGAGATGCGGAACGGGTCGGCGCGATCGCACCCGGTACGGGATCGCGTTGATCCGCGGTGAGTGGCTGGAGAGGAGACCGGAAGCAGGGCAGACGAAGCACTGGAAGGCCAGCTTACAGGCGGCCTGTCCGTCGAGGAGATCCAGAGCGCGGTGACCGCGGCGGCGGCTCCATCGGCCGCATTCACTCGGTAGAGGCGAGCCGCCCGCGCACTTCAGCGGGGCGTGGGGCAGGCGAGAGCATCGCACTCGTGCCCGACCCCGGCGCGCTCGAAGCGCCTCATCTCGTATGACGCCCACGGCCTGAAAAGAGAAAGCTGTTTGTCGATTGGTTGCAGGCGCAACCGGACGCGTTTTCCTTGCGACGGAGGCGCCCCGCCGGATCCTGACGTCCTGGATCTGCGGGGCGCCCCCGAGGAATCTACACCGTGTCCATCACTGCATCACGCCATCACTCCATCCCGCGAGCGGTCGCTCCACGCGACGGCGGCTAGAGCCTCCTGAGCGCCAGTACGCCCAGGATGATCGCGCTCACTGAGCCGATCACCGCCTGCACGCTCTGCAGGCTGGCCAACCAGTCACGCCGCTCGCGGAACGGCACGATCACCGTGTCGCCCGCTTCCAGCTCCTGCACGTCGCGCCAGTGCACGGGGGTACCCTGCCGGGCCTTGAGAATGCGGACGTCGGACGCGTCGGCGCGGCGGCTGTAGCCGCCGGCCAGCTGGACGTAGTAGCTGACCGTCCGGTCCGGCCGGTAGGGAAGGATGCCGGGCGTGCGCACCGCCCCCAGCACCGTCACCTGGTTGCGGGCGGCCGGCACCGTCAGCACGTCGCCGGAGCGCAGGGGCACGTCCAGCGCCGGGACGCCGGCGGTGAACAGGCGCTCGAAATCCACCACCACGGTTGACGCGTCGCCCTGCGCGCGAATCTGCAGCAGGCGCCGCTCGTCCTCGGAAAGCAGCTCCGGCGGCACGTTTTCCAGGGTGGTCCGGGTGCCCGCGGGCGGTTCGGCCCGCCGCAGGGTGGCCTCCACCAGCGAGGCCTCGGCCGTGAAGCCGCCGGCCATCCGCACCAGGTCGGCCACGGTGGTAGTGTCCTGGCGGATGGGGTACGTGCCGGGCCGCATCACGGCGCCCGCGACCGTGGCGGTCTGGTGCCGCTTGAAGTTGCCCACCTCTGGCACGTACACCGCGTCGAACGGCTGCAGCATGAAGCGCTGCCCCTCGGGCCCGGCGGCCTGCGCGCGCGAGAACAGGTGCTCGGTGCGGTTTTGCGCGTCGGTAAAGCGCACCAGCCTCACGGTGTCGGCGGCATTGCTGGGGAACCCTGCCCCGCCGTTCGCCACCTCCAGCAGCTGGGCCAGCGTTTCGCCCGGACGGTATTCGTACCGTCCGGGAAAGTGCAGCCGTCCTTGCACCTCCACCCGCTCGTCCACGGCGGGAACGACCACGGCGTCGCCCTCGCGCAGCGTGGGGTTCGAAGCGACGTCGCCCGTCTGCCGAAAGCGGAGCAGGTCCACCTGCACGTCGGGTGCGCCGGCCCGGCGCACCGTCACGTTGCGGCGCAGGACGCCGTCAACCGTCGCCATCGACCCGCCCAGCACCTCGCTCACCCGCGTGGCGGCAGAGGCTTCGCGGGTGCCGGGCTGCGGCACGTCGCCCACCACGAACACCTTGAAGGTGCGCACGCGAGAGAGCGCCAGCCGCACCTGCGAGTTGCGGTAATAGCGGTTGACCAGCGCCTGCACGCGCTCCTCGGCGCCGTCCAGGTTCAGCCCCAGCACCCGCGCGATGCCGATGCCCGGCACCACCAGCGAACCTTCGGGGGTTACGGGGATGCTGAACACCTCGTTGTAGTCGCCGAAGATCGCCACGTCCACCACGTCCCCCGGTCCGAGCGGGTAGGCGGTGCGGCTGACGGGCGCGTCCAGCAGCGGTCCGCGCTCGCCGAACGCGGGGGACTGCCGCCGGGCAGCGGCGGTGTCCGGCGTGGCCTGTCCGCTCTGCTGCTGGGCCGCCGCGGGCGCGGTGGCTGCCAGCAGGGCCAGCGCCAGCACTGCGGCGCGGCTGCGCCGCGGTGCTGGCGGACAAGGGAATCGGCGTGGATTCACGATGCGTATGGGTTCGGCCGGCGGCAAACTACCGGCGTTTCGTTGTCCGGAACAAACCTGCAAATGTACCGGACCCTCACGCCGGGTGCAACCCGGGCGCGGTTCGGCCGCCGGAGAGTCGCTCGCGCTGTTGCAGAACCGGGCCGGCGCAGCTATCCTGATCCACTTCTGGCTGAAATCGTGCCCGGGAGGGCCGCCGGGTCCCGCGGCGCGGCGCGCCCGCCCCCCTTCGGGGTCGCGTTGCTGGCGCACGGGGGGGCGCCACGCGTA
>JAHWJJ010000342.1 GCA_019348475.1 Gemmatimonadota bacterium
CGCACTTTCGCACTTTCGCACTTTCGCACTTTCGCACTTTCGCACTTTCGCACTATCGCACCACGCACTTTCGCACTCCCATCACGCACTCCCCACCGCCGCCGCCACCAGCGCCTCCAGCTCCTCCGCCCGGTGCGCGGCGGTGTGCTCGGCCAGGATTCGTGCGCGGGCGGCCAGGCCGATGGCGCGGCGGTCGTCGTCGCGGGTGGTGCGGAGGATGTCGATCACCTGCTCGGTGCTCTCCGGGAGCAGGATCTCGTCGCCGGGGGTGAAGAAGTGGTCGATGCCGGGCCAGCGGTCGCTGATCATGGCGGCGCCGCAGGCGGCGGCCTCGAACAGGCGCACGCTGGGCGACCACCCCGCCTGCACCATGTCCGCGCGGGTGGCGTTCAGCTGCCAGCCGGCGCTGCTGTAGAAGGTGGCGTGCAGCGACGGCGGCAGGTGCGGGTTGTGGAGCACGTTGGCGGGCCAGCGGATGTCGTCCGGGTACTGCGGGCCGGCCACGTAGAACCGGTGCTCCGGCATCCGCCGCGCGGGCTCCATCAGGAACCGCTCCAGCACCGGCTGCCGGTCGGGCGCGTACGTGCCCATGTACGCCAGGTCGCTCACCAGGAGCGGATCGACCTCGGTGGGATGGTAGCGGTCCGTATCCACCGAGCAGTACAGCGGCCGGGCCTCGCGCGCCCCCAGCTCCCCCTCCAGCACCTCGTGCAGAAAGGGCCCGCCGGTGAACGACAGGTAGCGGGTGAACAGCGGCACCTGGTCCCGCCGCAGGTATTCCGCGCCGCCGCCGCGCAGCGCCGCCACGGTGACCGGCGTGTCGACGTCGTAGAAGAAGAGCGGATCCACCCCCGCCCCGGCCAGCGCGTCGATCACCCGCGGGCCGTCCTTGACGTACGATCCCACCAGCGTTGCGTCCGCGTCCCTGGCCTCCGCGACGCCGCGGGCCGCGACCCGCTCCCATTCGTCGTACAGCTTCAGGTCCACGTACCCGGGCTTCGGCAGGTCGCGGTTGCCGGCGTACCAGGGTGCGTCCCACTCGTAGAACACCACCTGGTGCCCGCGCGCGGCAAAGGCGCGCAGCAGGGCGCGGTAGGTGGTCGCGTGGCCGTTCCCCCAGCTGCTGCTGATGGTCAAGCCGAAGACGACGAGCTTCATGCGGCCCCCACGGGCGCGGCGCGAAGGATGGCGTCCATCTGCCGGGCCCGCTGCGCGTAAGTGTGGTCCGCCAGGGCGCGGGCGCGGCCGGCCTGCCCGATGCGCCGCGCGCGCTCGTCATCCACCGAACGCACCAGCCGCGCCACGTCCTCGCCCGACGCGGCGACCAGGATCTCCTGGTCCGGGGCGAAGAAGTCCTCGATCCCCTCCCACGCGTCCGTCACCTGGCAGCTGGCGGCGCCGGCCGCCTCGAACATGCGGGTGGCGGGGCTCCACCCGTTCTGCACCATGCTTTCGCGGTGGATGTTCAGCACCAGGCGCGCGGACGCGTTCACCGCGTTGTGCCGCGACGTGGGCACGTGGCCCAGGTACGTGACGTTCGGCGGCATGTCGGTCTTCCACCCCCACCCTTCCCCGCCCAGCAGAAAGCGGTGCTCGGGGCAGAGCGCGGCGGCGCGGAAAAAGAACTCCTCCACGCGGGCCTCGCGGTCCGGCAGGCGGTTGCCCATGAAGAGGATGTCGTACTCGATGGCGGCGCCCTCGGCCGGGCGGTGCTCGTCCGGGTCCAGCGCGTTGTAGATGGGCGTGCACGCCTTCGCCCCCCAGCGCTCGTACTCCGCGCAGACGGGCGGCCCGCCGCCGTAGGTAAAGACATGGTCGTAGCGCGGGATGTGCAGCCGGAACGGGTCCGCCGGGTCCGCGGCGATGCGGCCGAGGGTGGCGGGGGCGTCCACGTCCAGGAACGCCGTCATGGCGCGCCCGCCGGAGCGCTCCGCCACCGCCTCTTCCAGCTCCGCGTCCCACACGCCCACGCCGCTGCACTTGATCACCCAGTCGCTCTCCGCGAACGCCCGCTCCACCAGCGCGTCGCGCTCCGCCTCCGTCGTGTAGACGACGACGCGCGCGTACTCGGGGTCGTCCGCCAGGTCGCGGTTCTTCTGCCGGTCGTATGCGTCGGGCTCGCAGAAGGTGACCGTGTGCCCCAGCCCGTGCAGCGCGCGGATGAGGCCGCGGTAGTACGTGGCCGCGCCGTTCCAGTACGACGATACCAGCGACGAGCCGAAGAACGTCAGGTGCATGCCGCCTCCGAAGCGAGTGGATCCGCCCGCTGCCGCGGGCCGTTCCCGGTTCCGTCTTCCCTGTTCCCTGCACTTCCCGCCGCGCCCGCACTTCCGAGTTCCGCGAGAATCTCGAGCAGCTGCCGCGCCCGGTGCCCGCAGGTGTGCCGCGCCAGGATCGTCTCCAGCCCGCGCGCCGCCTGCTCCGCCCGCGCGTCGTCGTCCGTGGCGAACCGGTGCAGCGCCTGCCACATGGCCTGGGGCGAATCCACCGAAACGTAGTCGCCCGGGCGGAACAGGTGCTCCGAGTCCAGCCAGGGCGCGCTGACCAGCGGAATCCCGCACGCCAGCGCCTCGAAGACGCGGATGGTGGGGATGCCGCGCAGCGCCTGCACGTACGCGCGGCGGGGCACGTGCAGCGTCACCCGGCTGCGCGCGAACGCGGCGGGAACGTGGACCGACGGCGCCCAGCCGCGGAACTCCACGCCGGCCTCCGCCAGCTCGGCCAGGGCGTAGTCGGGGTAGCGGACGCCGTGGGCGGCGAACGACAGCTCCGGAAAGCGCCGCGCGGCGCCCAGCCAGTAGTCGCGCAGCTCCTGCGTGCGCTCCTCGTCCCCCCAGTTGCCGATCCAGATGACGTCCGTGGTCTTCGGCAGGTCCAGCGGCCGGAACCGCTCCACGTCCGCCGCCTCGTGAAAGGTCCACGCCCACTCCACGGCGAAGCGCTCGCGGTACACGTCGCGCAGCACGTCGCCAAAGGCCAGCACGCCGTCGTACGCCTGCAGGTGGAAGCGGGCGATGGCGTCCGGCTGGCTCCAGGGACGGTGGTGCGTGTCGTGGAACAGGGGGATGCCCCCCGCGGCGCGGACCAGCGGCGGCAGCGCGTTCACCACGTGCGGATCGTTCCACTCGTGCACCAGCACCACGTCCGCCCCCGCCACCGCGTGCGCGAGATCGTCGTTCAGCGACGGGGACGCCGGGTCGTAGCTGCGGACGTCGATCTCCGGGTACGCGCGGGCAAAGTCGACGATGGGGCCCACGCCGTGGTCGCGCAGCAGGTTCTCCACCGACCAGGCGCCGCGCGGCTCGTAGCTCACCACGCGGTGCCCCATGCGCGTGAGCGCGCTCATCAGCCCGCGGACGAAGTGCGCGTTGCCGTGGTTCCAGTCGCTCACGGCGCTGTGGACGAAGAAGACGAACTTCATCGGCCGACTCCTGCAGCGACCAGCGTCGGCGGCGTCTCAGCGAAGGTCCGCGGGCGGTGCCCTCGCCCGGCGCGGTCCAGGAGCGAATGAATTCGCAGCTGGAAAGGCGCGAGGTCCGCCTGCGCGGACTGCACGGGCGAGTGCGGCGCGCGCGGCGGCGCCCAGGCATGGGCGAGTAGATTCCTCGGTCGCGCGCAGGCATCCCGCCCCGGCCGGGTCCGGCGCCGCTCCTTGAATGGGAAAAGCCCTGCGCGCGGACAGCCTTTCAGCAGGAGGGTCGGCTCCGCGCCGCGCCCCCTCCGCTCGCTCAGGCTCGCACCTCCCCCAAAAACCCCTGGGGGAGGTTGAACTGCGCTTTCATCCCGCATGGGTGCGCGTAGCGCCGGACGACTCCGAATGACAGAGCGCGAGACGAGTGTCCGCGCGGGGCCGTTGAAGCCCCGCGCGGTTTGCGGGGCTTCCCGCAGTGGTTGCGGCGGCTTCAGCCGCTCTCGCGTGGTGCCGGCCCTCACGCGGCGGCCTCCGCGCGCGGGGGGCGGCGGACGTGGGTGCGGATCATCTGGTGGTAGAGGTCGATGTATTCGGATGCCATGCGATGCGCCGTGTACCGGCGCGCGGCGCGGGTGCGGGCGGCGCGGGCCAAACGCTCGCGGCGGGCGGGGTCGTCACAGACGCGGCGGATGGCCAGCGCCAGCGCGGCGGCGTCGCCGGTGGGAAAGAACTCGCCGCAGCCGTCCCACAGCTCGCGAAAGGTGCCGATGTCGCTCAGCACCAGCGCGCACCCGTGCAGCGCCGCCTCCAGCGGCGCCAGGCCAAAGGGCTCGTAGCGGCTAGGGGCCACGTACACGGAGGCGCGGCGCATCCACTCGTCCACCTGGGCGCGCTCCACGCGGCCGTGCGCCACCACGCTGCGCACGCCGAACGCTTCCCCGTGCGGCGCCACCGTCTCCCCGATCACGTGGATCTCCGCCGCGTCCGCGCCCAGGAGCGCCGCCGCGTCATCCAGCAGGTCCACCCCCTTGCCGCGGTCCCACAGCCGCCCGACGCTCAGCACGATGCCGCCCTCCCGCGGCCGCGGCTCTTCCGCGTCGAACTGGATGCCGTTGTGGATGACGCGGGTGGGCTTCACGCCGTAGTAGCGCGCCACCAGCGTGCCCTGGTACGCGGTGGGGGTGACGATGGCGTCCGCCGCGCGCAGGCCGGCGCGCAGCCAGGACGCGTAGGTGCCCCAATCGTCCGCGGGCGCCTCGCCGCCGTGGACGTGCGCCCACCAGCTGAGCACGTCGCTGTGCACCGCCACCAGCACCGGCGCGGCGAAGCCCTGCGAGGCGTAGGCGATCTGGTTCAGGTGCACCACGTCGGCGCTCCACACCTCCGCCAGAGCGCGCAGCCATTCGCCCGCGGCGCGCACGTCGTCCGCCGCGTCCTGCATCCACTCCAGCCGGTACGCGCGCCACACCACCTGCACGCCGGTGGGCAGCGCCGCCAGCCGCTCGTCGCGCGGCTCGCCGATCACGGCCACCAGCACCTCGTGGCCCGCGGCGTCCAGCTCGCGGGCCAGGGTGACGGTGTGGTCCCACACCCCGCCGACGGTGTCGGTGGTGAGCAGGACCTTCATCGGCCGTAGATGCGGTCCAGGACGGCGGCCACGTCGACGAGCCGTTCGGCGGCGGGGTCGAAGCGCGCCCCCTGGCTGAGCCGGCGCGCCCACTCCACCGCCGCGCGCCCGCCCCACTCGTCCGGCGGCGTCGCCAGCGTTTCGCGCGACGTGCCGTGGTACGCCTCGGCGGTGAAGTCGTAGAACGAGCCGCCGACGTTCCGCAGCGCCGCGCCGCCGCCGGTGCCGTAGAACGAGGCGCCGATCACCGCGTCCTGGCCGGCGGAGAGCTTCCACGAGCACGCCAGGTCCA
>JAHWJJ010000343.1 GCA_019348475.1 Gemmatimonadota bacterium
GCTGAAGCCGCCGCAACGACGGCGGAAAGCCCCGCAAACTGCGCGGGGCTTCAACGGCGAGGGGTGCGGCTCCCGGGCGAATTCAGTCGCTCCGGCTGGGGGCTCCCGCGACCGCGCTGTCGAACCGCGTCACTGCGCCCTCGCCGCGCCCGTCCACCCCTACGCGGGCGCTGGATGAGGATCGTCCACGATCGGCGCGTCGTGGGGCGGCGGAGGGCCCTGCGGCATGGGGACGGTGGAGGGCGTGACCGGCTGGGGGGTGCCCATGTCCGGCGGATCCGCGGAGCCGAACGCCAGGTCCCGGATCAGCACGGTGAGCGGCACCGCCAGGATCGCCCCCGTGGCGCCCAGCACCCACGCCCAGAAGATCACGGAAAGAAAGCTCAGCAGCGCCGAGATCTTCATCTCCCGACCCACGAACCGCGGGCCGATCACGTTGTCGATGACGTTGTTGATCACCTGATAGCCGATCAGCACCACCAGCGCCGCCGGCCATCCCTTCTCCACCAGCGCCAGCAGCGTCGGCGGCACCAGCGACAGCGTGAACCCGATGTTAGGGACAAAGCTCAGCACGAACGACAGCACGCCCCACAGCAGCGCGTAATCCACGCCCATCGCCTCCAGCAGGACGTAGTCCAGCACCGCGGCGATCAGCCCCAGCACCGCCCGCACCCCCATGTAGCCGCGGATCGTTTCGGAGAATCCCAGGAACCGCGCGGCGAGCGGGCTGTGGTCGCGGGAGTGCGTGGAGGCGCGGCGCTCCAGCTCCCACATGCCCCCCAGCATGAACGCGAAGATGAAGAACGTCAGCGCCAGGTTGCTGAGCCCGCTGGCGATGGCGCCCGACGCGTTCAGCACGAACCTGCCCAGTTCCGGCCCGCGCAGCGCGCCCTCCAGGTACGCCCCCGCGTCGATCCCCTCCTCCGCCAGCCGCGCGGACACCTGCGCCACCAGCCCGCCCAGCCGCTCGCCGTACTGGGGGATCTGCAGCGCCAGCTGCCGCAGCGATACGCCCACGAACGCCACCAGCAGCAGCCCGGAGAGCACCACCGCCAGCACCACCAGCGCCACCGCCAGGCCGCCCGCCATCCCCCACCCCCGCAACCGCCGGGTGAGCGGCTGAAAGAGCAGCGCCAGGAAGCCGGCCATCAGCATGGGGTTCAGGATCCCCGACGCGGCCCGCAGCCCCGCCACCACGATCACCACGCACGCCCCGCCCAGCAGCCATGGCAGGGGACCGCGTTTCGCCAGATTCATCGGGAGTCCCTCTTTGGGGATGGTGTTCAGCTCAGGTTGGGGGGCAGCGGCTGGATCCCGGGGTGTGTCGTTCGCAGCCACGTCTGGGCATGAGTAAAGAGCCGCCGCGCTGCTGCACGGAGTTCGTCGACCTGCTCCTCGTCCAGATGCGTTTCCCAGTCATAGATGGCGCCGTGGCGTTTGCGGCGGATCACGTTCAGGTCACGGGCCGCATCTGACGACTCGCCGAGTTCGAGGGCGGCGACGGCGGCGAACGTGTGATGGTGATGCGCTTCGCCCCGGACGCGGAAACCCGCTGCCCTGACGAGCGCCATGGCCGCCTGGAGCCCGGCCTGGTACGTCAGCGTGAACCGCGCATCAGGATCCAGGCCCGGGACCACGGAACTCGTCAGGCTCTGCACCGCCTTGCGCCACAACGCCACCTCACCTTCAGCGGCAGGGCTCACCTCGAGCTGGCGGCTGTGGAGCATGATCTGGATACGAGCATTCATGCCCTCTCCAACAGTCCGTCAAGGTCAAGGCTGCCGCGAACCCACTCCCTGGGCTCGGCCAGCACACGGTGAACGAACCCGTTGTTGGAGCGAATCCGGTCGGCGAGCTGGTCCGGGGCGTAGCCGATCACATCCACGTCCCGTCCCACCAGCAACTCGGCCTCCACCAGCCGGCGGCCGGCCTCGGTGCGAGCGCGGTCGCTCCCGATCAGGAAGACGTCGATGTCGCTGTCCGGCCGCGCGTCTCCGCGAGCGGACGAGCCGAAGACGAATGCGGCCTCCAGATCCGGCGCACCCACCAGTGCCTCCCGCAGCACATCCGCGGGCCGCGCGCCCGCCCTGAGCAGAAGGAACCATGCGTACCACGCCGGATGTGACTCGTTCGCACTGTAGTAGGCGCGGCCGCCATCCTCTTCGCGACGCAGCGCGCCGATCTGCGTCAGTCGCTTGAGCTCGTGCTGCAGCGATGCACTCGCGAGGCCGGTGACGCGGCTCAGCTCGCGCAAATGATAACGTGCGCCGGGCTGGACCGCGAAGAAAATTACCAGCCTCGCCATCGCCATGGATGGAAACAGCGCCGCGAGCGACGATTTCGCAGCCGATCCTGATTCTCTGGTCATGTACTCCCCCCTGTCCGAGCTAAAAAGTAGCACGGCCCGGCAGGCGGAGCAACGTACAGAAACTCGGGAGCCCGGCGATGGTCGCGTCGCCGGGCCCCGTAGATCTGGAGAAGGCGCAGAGCGAGTGTTGCCCCTGGGCGCTGCCCGGATCAGCTTCTGCACCCTCCCGGGCGGGGACGCGGAACCGCCGCGCCCCCGCGGTCGCCGGCGGCGGCGCGCCGGCGGGCTCATCGGCGCGTTTCCCAGAGGCGGAGGGCGAAGTCCTGCAGCGTCATGCAGTCGATGTCGCCCGTCACGGACAGCGCGCTGCGGGCGCCCGCCGGCCAGCGCCCCAGCCGGACCAGCGGTCCGGTGCACGACTCGACCCCCTGCAGCACCTGCTTCTCGTTCGACTGGCCGGCCACGTCCACCCAGGCGCCGAACCGCGCAGGCTCCTCCCCGCGCTCGGCGGGGAACCCTTCCTCCGCCAGAAACGTCAGCACGGACGACGGTGTGCGGGCGGAGACCCCCACCACCGGCTTGCGGTCCGCCATGACCTGGAACTCGGCCGCGCGGGCGATGCCGTCCGGGCCGTGCCACGGCGCGGCGTCCACGCCCGGGAGGCCGCGCACCAGCAGCGTGGCTGCGGGATCGCCCTCCATCCGCACGCGGTAGCGCCCGTCCTCCAGCGGCATCACCTCCAGCCTGGTCTGCGCCCGCCGCCGCCACCACTCGGCGATCCGTTCCAGCGTAGCGATCCACACCGCGGGCCGCCGTGCGCGCGCCTCGGCCAGGATGGCGGCCAGCGCGGCGGCGCACTCGTCCGTGCGCTCCGGATGGAGCTGGACGGTGAACAGCTCGCCGCGCCGCCAGCTGGCGTCCAGCATCTCGCGCCACACCTCCGCCTGCTGCTCCGGGTGCAGCCGCAGCCGCTCCACCATGACCTCGTCGTCCGGCAGCGCGACGGGGATGTGGATCACCCCGCCGCGCAGCGAGGGACGGACCGCGACGGCGTCCGCGTCGACCGCGCCGGCGTACAGGTGGCGCAGCGTGCGGCGGAACGCCTCCTCCGCCCGCGCATCCAGCGCCGCGGCCGCGTCGAACACCACCGGCTGGGCGCTGTGGTACAGGAGCCCCAGCTCCCGCACTGTCTCGTCCGTGGCCCGGTTGTCGCGCAGAAAGGGGCCGCGAAAGCCGCGGCAGGGCACCCCGGCGGCGCGGAACACTTCGGCCGCGCGGGCGATGCTGGCGCGCTGATCGTCCAGCGAGCGGCGGCCGTGGCCGTCGTGCACCAGCCCGCGGATGGCGAACTCCACCCCACGCTCGGCAAAGCGCAGGATGGTCTTGCGGTTGCGTTCCAGGAGACAGGCGGTGATGGCCCACGACGGCCGCACCCCGAACTCCGCGGTGAGTTCGTCCAGCCGCCGCAGCCGCTCTTCCATCGGGGCGGCCGTCACGCCGAACCGGGCGACGATGGACCGGGCCCGCGCGGCCGCTCCGCCGGCACTGCCGTGTCGCATGGAGAAGAGGACGGACATGGAGCGGTGCTCCGCGATCGGAAGGGTGGACCGGTGGCGGGATGGCGGCCGGTGCACCGGCCGCCGCGCGGGAGGGGTGGAGGGGCAGCGGCGCGGGTGGCGCTGGCCAACCCTGGAAAGGCAACGCGTGTTCCAGCCGGCCGCGCAACCGGCAAATCGTTGGGATCTGCGGACCTGGCTGGATGCCGACGATCCGCTGCCGCGCCGCGGATGCATCGGCGCATTGCACGGGTGTAACGGCGTACGTCTCCGTCGTTCCTCGCGCAGAGGGGGAGGCCCTGGCTGGAGCGGCTGAAGCCGCCGCAACGACTGCGGAAAGCCCCGCAAACTGCGCGGGGCTTCAACGGCGAGGGCACCGCGGCTGGTGCACTCACTGGGCGTGCGGCAGGAGCGGTCCGCGAAGGCGGACATCGGGGTTTTCCAGCGGCGAGTTCATTCGCTCCGGCTGGGACTGCGCGACGGCGGAGGGCCAGCCTCTGGTGCAGCGGTGGCGACCCGCGCGCCGGAGCGGCTGAAGCCGCCGCAACTACTGCGGAAAGCCCCGCAAACTGCGCGGGGCTTCAACGGCGTGGGCACCGTGTCAGTGCACTCACCTAGCGTGCGGCAGGAGCGGTCCGCGAAGGCGGACATCGAGGTTTTCCAGCGGCGAATTCATTCCTCCGGCTGGGATTGCGCGACGGCGGAGGGCCAGCCTCTGGTGCTTGCGGCCGAGAGCTGGACCTGGCCAGGGGCCGGCCCGCGGAAGCATCTCGTGCGGTTCGAAGCGCGCCCTCCGTGACCGCCGGGCCGTCGTCCACTACATTCCGGGCTCGCCCGCACGCGCGCGGCAGACGTCCATCATCCGACCCCCCGTCCCGATGATCCGTAGCACGCAAAGACTTGCGCTCCTGGTGGCAGCGGGGCTGGCGGCGTCCGCCTGTTCGCCCACGTACGTTCTGCGCGCGGCGTGGGAAGAGGGCAAGATCCTCAGCCGCCGCAAGCCCATCGCGCGCATCGTCCAGGACACCGCCACCGACTGGGAAACGCGCGACAAGCTGCTGCTGGTGCTGCAGGCGCGGCAGTTCGCGGCGGACTCGCTGGGGCTGAACGCCGGCAACAGCTACACGCTCTTTTCGCGCGTGGACAGCGACACGCTGGTGATGGTGCTCTCCGCCGCGCACAAGGACCGGTTTAAGCCGCACACGTGGTGGTTCCCCGTCGTGGGGCGCGTGCCGTACAAGGGCTTCTTTGAACTGGACGACGCGCTCCGGGCAGAGCGCAGGCTGCAGGCGCAGGGGTACGACACGTACCTGCGTCCCTCCGCCGCCTTCAGCACACTCGGCTGGTTCAACGACCCCCTCCTTTCCACGCTGCTGCGCTACGATCGTGTGTCGCTGGCCAACACCGTCATCCACGAGATCTTCCACAACACCTTCTACGCGCCGGGGCAGGCCGTCT
>JAHWJJ010000344.1 GCA_019348475.1 Gemmatimonadota bacterium
TAAATTTCACGCGGAGGGCGCGGAGGAAAAGGGAGAGGACGCGGAGAGCTCCGTCCGTTCTCCGCGTCCTCACTCCCCTCCTCCGCGTCCTCCGCGTGATGCTTTTAGGGGTCTGCGCAGAAGACCAGGGGATCTGGTGGTACACGGATGGCACGGCGGGGACCGGGCAGTAGATCGTCCCCTCCTCCGCGCCCTCTACCTGAGAACGGGTCTTCTTTGAGGGTTGGCCATGGACGGGGCGCAGCGGTAACGAAGGCGGGGCGGAGCACCGTGCGTGCTCCGCCCCGCCTGCCGTCCGCCTCACGGCGTTCCACCGCTCGGCCGGAGCGTCGGGCCTGGAGCTACTGGATGCAGAGCGCTCCCGACGGGCACGGCGCCTGTACCCAGATCTGGTCGGACGAGACGGAATCGTCCGGCCCCTGCGTTCCCGTCAGGCGCAGGTAGAAGTTTTCACCCGAATATACGTAGGTGCTGAAGGTGCTCCCCGTCCCGGCCGCGTACCAGGTGAAGCCGTCCCAGCTGCGCTCCCAGGTGTACGACGGCGTCTGCACGCCGCCCGAGCTGTAGGCCGTCCAGGTGTAGGTGCCCTCGGAGGTCAGGTACGTGGGCCCGTCGATGTACACGCTGAACCGGCCCACCAGCGCACGGTACGCGTTCACCTTGCCGCGGCCGAACCGCGTGGACGCGCCCCAGTAGTTCGCCCCGTCGTACACGCGCGACTTGGCCTGCGACCCGGTCAGCGCGGACTCGCGGGCCAGGAGCAGCGAGAACACGCCCGCCACCTGCGGCGCCGCCGCCGAAGTGCCCGAGAAGGTGCTGGTGTAGTCGATGTTGCCGCCCGGGCCGTCGTTGCACCCGCGCGTCCCCAGCAGGTCCGTGCTCACCACGTCGCCCACGCAGCCACCGGTGTAGTGGCCGCTGGGCGCCACCAGGTCCAGCTCCGAGCCTTCGGGGCTGTAGTTGGTCAGCTGGCCGTTGCGGTTGATGGCGCCCACCGCCACCGAGGCGGCAAGGGTGGCCGGATACCGCACCGGGCCCACGTATCCGCCGTCGCGGTTGGAGGTGTTGCCACCCGCGAACACGAACACCGCGCCCTTGCCGCTGCGGCCCTGGGCGGTGCCGTCGTTGATCGCGTTGGTGATGGCGTTGCTGCCCGCGCCTCCGGTCCAGCTGTTGTTGAGCACCTGGGCGCCCCTCCAGTACCACGCGAAGTTCAGCCCATCGGCGATCTGCGTGGCCGACGCGGCCATCCCGCAGCGGAAGATGCGGATGGGGACGATGACGACGCCCGGCGCCGCCCCGGCGCCGCCGATGCCGTTGTTGTGCTGCTGGAGGATGGTGCCCGCGACCATCGTCCCATGGCTGTCGCCGCTGCACTCCGGGTTTTCGGCGTAGTAGTTGTTGATGCCGAAGGCGTCGTAGCCCCAGGTGACCTGCCCGTTGAAATCCGGATGGGCGGCCTCGACGCCGTCGTCCACCACGGCGATGTGGAACCCGCCGGTGCTGGGCGCCCACGCGCCAGTGGTGAGGTCCCACGCGTGCACGGCGTTGATGTCCACGCGAACCCCGTTCAGCCGCGTCTCGTTGCGCAGGTAGTACTGCTGCGGAAAGTACGGGTCCGAAGGAATGTACTGCCGCTCGCGGTCCGACACGTTGTCGGGGTCCGCCCACGCCACCTTGGGATGCCGGTCCAGCGCCGCCGCCACCGCCAGCGGGTCCGTCTGCGGGCCATACTCCAGCCAGTAGCTGAACGCTCCCTTCGAGGGATCAGGCTCGCGGATGATCCGCGTTCCGAACCGGGCGGCGATGGCCTGGATCTCTGCGCGGCTGGTCCCTTCGCGAAAGCTCACGCCCACGCGGTTCAGCAGGAGCATCTGCGCCCGGGCGCCGCGGGTGCGGTAGCCCACCGCCGCGAACTGGAATCGCGCGTCCTGGCGCAGGCGGTCGCGCGCTTCCAGCGCGCGCGCCCGGGAAGTAGACGCCGGCAGGGTGATCAGCACGTGCCCCGCCGCCTGGGGAAGCTGCAGGTTCGACAGGGGCGTGATTCCCAGCCCGGCGAGCACCTCGCCGGCAGCCGCGGCCGCGTTGGGGAGCCGCGAAGCCACCACCAGCTCGGTGGGCTCCACGTCCAGCAGGATCCGCTCGCCCTGGTGGTAGTAGAACGGCGTCTCGTCGGAGGGGCCGCCGTCCGACACCGCCTGGCTGGGATCTCCCGGCTCCATCGGGGGCTCCATGTCGGAGCAGGCCGAGGTTCCGGCGGCAAGCGCGAGGGCCAGCGCCATCCACCGGTTGCAGAACTTACGTTTTCTCATCCGCGTGGTCTCCAGAAAGGGGGTTGTGGTCCCGTGGGGGCCGGGACGCTCCCCGAAAATGTCAGCATCAGACTGCGGCGTCAAGTAGCGTCCTAAAAAGTGTTTGTCGTACACATCAGCGAGCCCCGCGTCCGCCTGTGTTTCCTGGGGAGACGTGCGCCAGGGCGCCCATTCTGCTGCGGGATTTCGCAGCAGAAGGCCGCCTGGGCTGCGCGGACGAGGGCGGTCCGCGCCGTGGCTGATCGGCGCTTGTTACGTCCTGTTCAGTGCGTGTACCCGGTAGCCGTCGCATCTGGGATTGACGCGGCGCGCTCCTCCGGAACGACGGGCAGCCGCGAACCGCAGGCGGCTCGATCTTCGCGGATTACACGATTCCAGCCGGGCGCCGCGTGGCGTGACCAGCAGCAGAAGGACAGGGAGGGCCAGCATCTGCCGCGCCTCCTTCGCCTGCGGGTGGTGCGGCCCAGACAGCCGGAGCCTGGCCACACACGCGGGTGGCGGTGGAGCATGCCTCCACCCGCCGGCCCCACGAATCCCAGAAGCGCGTGGCCCGAACACCGGGTCGGGGTACTCGGCCAGCCAGCGGCGCGGCTCCCGCTCCGCCAGGTGCGGGCCGCCGGGCCAGGATCATCTGGCGCGCCGCCCCGGGCGAGGGGCCGCGCTCCTCCGGCGCGATCATCCGCCCCGCAGGTTCACTCCCCACGACGTGACCACCACCCCCAGCAGAACGATCAGGGAGATGTCGTTCGCGGCGCGCATCCCCTGCGCCGCAAGGACCACCGTCAGCGCGGCCAGCGCGTACAGGCCGATGGTGACCCCCGTCATCACCCGGGTGGGGCGGCCGCGGGGGCCCTGGAAGGTGGCGGCCAGGGGAATCAGGAGGGCGGCGAACATGAGCGCGCCGGTCTCCATCCACCCCGCGCCGGTCGCCAGCGCCGCCGCCGTCAGCGCGGCCGCCGCCGCCACCCCGGCCGCCATCCACCCGCCCGACCGCCGCTGCTCCGGCGACAGCACGTAGCGCCCGTCGGCGCTGGCCAGGAGAACGGCGTTGAAGATCTGCGGCGCCGTCCAGGAGAGGAGGACGAAGGCCACGTACGCGATCATCAGCGGGGCCAGCCAGGGCGCCAGCCCGGGGTTGGTCTGCGACGCGGTGCGGGCGATGCGGTAGCCGAACCATCCGCCCAGGATCACCATCCACCGCGTGCGGGCCGGCAGGCGGTTCATCCACAGAAAGTACCGCAGCATGCCGGCGTACAGCGGGTTGCGCGCCTTCATCGCCTCCGCCAGCCCCTCGCGCGCCCACTCGCTCTGCGGGTCCAGCCGCAGCGACTCGCGAAAGTGGGCCAGCGCGCCGACCCGGTCGCCGCGGTGCAGCAGCGCCCACCCCTGGTTGGCGTGCGTGTGGCTGTTCTCCGGATCGCGCGCCAGCGCCCCCTGCAGGGCGGCGCCCGCCTCGTCCTTTCGCCCCAGGTGCACCAGCGCCGTCGCCCGCAGGTTGGCGGCGCCGGCGTGGGTGGGGTCCACGGCCAGCGCCTGGTCCGCCGCGTCCAGCGCTTCGTGCCAGCGGCGGCGCCCCAGGTGCGCGGCGGCCAGGACTACGTGGTGTTCCGCGTCGTCGGGGTCGATGCGGATGGCCTGCTCCGCCGCCCGCTGCGCGTCGTCCCACCGCTCCGCCTCAATGTGGACGTGCGCCTCGGCGTAGTGCGGAAAGGGATCGTCCGGCGCCAGCCCCACCGCGGCGCGCGCCTCGGCCAGCGCCTCGGCGCGGCGGGGCTCCTGCTCCGCCAGCACCAGCGCCAGCAGGGCGTGCGTGTCGGCGTCGTGCGGGTCCGCAGCCAGGGCCAGGCGGTACTCGCGCTCGGCAAGCTCGGCGCGGCCCTGCTGGGCCAGCAGCCAGCCGCGCTGCCGGGGCGCGGCGGTCGGGTCGCTCATGGGGTGGTGAGGGGGAAGGGGAAGGGGGATCAGGCCAGCCAGGGCTTCACGTCGTCGTACAGCCCGCCTTCGTTGGCGTACATCACGTAGTTGCGCGCGGTGGCGAACCACTCGCGGGTGCTGGGCCGCACCTCCTTCGCCGCCTTCAGCAGGTCGTCGGTCGTGACCGGGACCGGGCGGCCGGTGCGGATGGCGTCCGCCAGCTTGCGCTCGATCGCCAGGTCCACCACGGCCTTGAGGTCGGCGCCGGAGAACCCGTCCGTCTTTCGCGCCACCCTGTCGTAGTCCAGCCGGTCCGCCGGCTTGCCGCGGCAGAGGATCTCCAGGATGGCCGCGCGGGCGGGGACGTCCGGCGGGGGGACGAACAGAACGCGGTCGAAGCGGCCGGGCCTGCGAAAGGCGGGGTCCAGGTGCCAGGGCGCGTTGGTCGCCGCCAGCACCAGCAGGCCGTCGTTGCCGCCGTCGATGCCGTCCAGCTCGCTCAGGAACTGGTTGATCAGCGGCCGCCCCGCGCTGGTGCGAAAGTCGCTGCGGCGGCTGGCGAGCGCATCCACCTCGTCGAAGAAGAGGACGCACGGCGCCTGGCGCCGCGCCTGCGCGAACAGCTCGGCCAGGTTGCGCTCGCTCTGGCCGATCCACATGTCCAGCACCTCGTGGATCCCCACGGAGATGAACGTGGCGTCCACCTCGCCGGCGGTGGCGCGGGCAAGGTGGGTCTTGCCGCACCCCGGCGGGCCGTACATCAGGATGCCGCCGCCGATCGGCCGGCCGTACGCCCGGTACATCTCCGGGTGCTTGAGGGGGTGGATGATCTTCAGCCCGATCTGCTCCTTCAGCCCCTCCATCCCGCCCACGTCCGCAAAGCCGGCGGCGGGGCGCTCTACGTGCACCACGCCCTCGCCCGCGTCCGCCTCGCCCGCGGGCTCCCGCTCCGCCGCGGGCCCCGCGCGCACGCCGCCCAGCCGCGCCGCCAGCTCCACGTCCGCCGCCGCGGGGTCCGCGGCCAGGGCGGCCTCGTACGCCTGCCGCGCGCGCGCCGCCTCGCCGGTCTCCAGCAGCAGCCGGGCGA
>JAHWJJ010000345.1 GCA_019348475.1 Gemmatimonadota bacterium
ACGGCGGCCACGAACTGGGTGGGGTCGATGCGCAGCAGCAGCGCGCCCGCATCCACCCACTGCCCCTCTTCCACCGCCACCTGCACCACCCGGCCGCTGATGTCGGCGCTGATGTCCACCTTGCGCTTGGGCTCGATCTTTCCGCTGGCCGTCACCACCTCCACCAGGGTGCGGCGGCCCACCGCCTCGGTGCTCACCTGCACCCCGCGCTCGCCGCCGCCGCGGATGGAGAGCGCTCCCAGCGCGCTGACGGCGATCACCACGCCCGCGATGATCAGCGCCTTCTTTTTCGTCGACATCGTTCGATCGTCCTGTTCTCGGGTGGGGGCCCGCGGATCAGCGAAGGGAGCGGCCGACCAGCGCCTCGAGGGCGGCCAGCGACTTGTGGTACATGTACACGGCGTCGATCACGGCGCGCTCGGCCTCGGCCAGGCGCGTCTGCGCGTCGGTGACCTCCAGGCTGTTGGCGGCGCCGAGGCGAAAGCGCTCGCGCGCCATCCGCAGCTCTTCGGCGGCGTTCTCGGCCACCTGGCGCTGCAGCTGCGCGGAGCGGTACGCGGTCCGGGCGTTCAGCAGCCCGGTGCGCACGTCCCGCACGAGCCGCTGCTCTTCGGCGCGCACGGCCAGCTCGGCGTCGCTGGCCTGCACGCGCGCCTCCTCGATGCGCCGCTCGCGGTCCAGCCCGTCGAACAGGGGGAGCGAGATGGTCATGGACGCCTGCAGCGGCTGCCGCTGGTATCCGAACGGAAAGCTGGGGTTTCCCGCCTCCACCTGCCGGCGCACGTTGGCCTGCACCACGGGGTCGCTCACGTCCAGCTGCGAGCAGTCGGCGGTGGACAGCCCCACGGCGGCGCGGATGGCGTTGTTCTCCGTGCAGGCGGCGAAGGCGCCGCGCATGCCTCCCAGCTGCTGCTGGACCAGGGGATCGATGTTCCCGGCGCTGTACACGGAGCCGTTCAGCCCTGCCTGAAAGCTCAGCGTGGGCAGGTACGCGGAGCGGGCGGCGCGCACCTGCGCGCGCGCGGCGCCGGTGCTGGCGCGCGCGGCGTTCAGGGTGGGGTTGTCCTCCAGCGCCATGGCCACCAGCTCGTCGCCGCTCCACCGCGGCTCGAAGAGCTGGAACTCGCTCGCCAGCCGCGTCCCGGCGGGAAGGTCCACGCCCATCAGCAGCCCCAGCCGCAGCAGCTCGGTGTCGTACGTGTTCTGCTGCTGCACCACCCCCACCTCGGCCCGGCCGCGCTCCACCTGGGCGCGGCGCACGTCCAGCGGCGTGCCGGAGCCCACCTCCAGGCGGGCGTTGGCCAGCCGCTCGTGCTCGCGGGCGCGCTCCAGCTCGCGCTCGGCCTGGGCCGCCAGCTCGCCGGCCTGCAGGACGGTGAGGTACTGCTGCTCCACCTGCATCACCAGGCCGGCCTCGTAGCCCACGATGCGGCTCTCCGTCGCCGCCTGCTGCGCCCTGGCGATGCGCGGCTGCATGAGCTTGGCGCCGCTCAGCCCGTAGCTGAGCCCCAGGCTCCAGTTGCTGCTGTAGTACTCCGGCCGCTCGCCGAACACCTCGCTGCCGAAGCGCTGCACGCCCGACGCGGTGTAGCCGAAGCCGGCGCCGGCGCTGGCGGAGGGGAGAAAGTCCGCGCGGGCGCTGCGAACGGCGGCGCGGCTGACCACCACGTCGTTGCGCTGCGCCTGCATGTCGGGGTTGTTCTCGCGCGCCGTGGCCACGGCCTCCCGCAGCGTGAGCGTGGGTCCGGGCGGCGGCGCCTGCTGCCCCGCGAGGGGCGCGGCCGCCAGCGCGGCGAAAAGCGAAAGGCCCGCGGCGCGGGCTAGGCGTTGAGTCGACATGGGTCGATCGTGCGTGATTGTCTCAGGGGTCCTGCGACTTCGGGGCGGCGCGGTGGGCCGCGGCCGCACTACGGGCCGCCCCGGGTTTGGTTTCAGACGGCGGCGATGAGGGCGGCGACCACCGCGTACAGCCCCAGGAGCACGCCGATGGCCGTTCCCGCGCCGATGCGCCGGTTGAGGCAGGCGGCGCCCAGCCCCAGCAGCACCACCTGCCAGATCAGGAACACGTTCCAGGCGTCCAGGAACTGGTAGACGAACCCGTCCGGGTCCATGCCGCCGGCCAGCGCGCCCAGCGTGATGCCCGCCATCACGCCGCGCTCCATGATGACGGGGAGCGCGGCCAGCGAGCCCACCGCGCCGATCAGCGCGGTGTGCGCCACGACGCCCACGTACTGGCGGAAGGTGGCCCCGCCCCCCAGCACCACGCCGAACAGCAGCACCATCAGCCCGGCCTGGATGGGGAGAAGGATCCACGGCATGATCGCGGCGGCCAGCATTCCGCCGATGCGCTGAACGCCGGCCATGCTCTCCGGGTCCACGCCCGCGGGTACCTCCTGTCCGCCGGCGCGCAGGGCCTCTTCCATGGTGTTCACCCACACTTCGGCCGGGATCAGCGCGAACGCCAGCACGCCCAGCACCACGGAAAGCAGCATCACGTCCCACCAGGGCGGCCGCGCGCCGAAGCGGCGGAACAGCGCCACGGGGGAGAAGAAGGTGTCCACCACCCGGCGCGGAAACGAGCCGGCGTGCGGCTCTTGCGGGGCGGGGGGTGCGGGGGGTGCCGCCGTGAGCGTATCGGACATCGGGGGGACCTCCGGTGGCCGGTTCGAATGCACTCAAGCTAATCGCGTCGCGTCACCACCGGTAGCGCGCCGCCTGGCCGGCGCGCGTCGGTACGGTTGGGCGGTGGACGAAGTTGCGCAGCAGCTACAATGCACGTCCGCCACGAAATGCCGTTCGGAACTGCTATGGCCCGGGATCGGAGGCCAGGGCGGAGATGCTGTGCGCGGACGTGGCGGCGCCTCCCCCGGAATCGTACGATAACAGATCTGAAAACAAAGTTCTGGCACCCACTTTCCGGTCGCCGAGTTCGTGCTTTTGATAGCGTCCCGTGAGGTCGGGTAGGAGCCGGGGTTTTCCACTCTGTTGTCCAGGCGTCCAGCCGGGGCGGCCTCTTACAGATCGCAATCGGGTGGATGATGTGCCCCGGCGGCCCCCTCCGCCGCGCTACCTCGATCCCTGCCCATCCAAAAAATGCGGATCCCGTCCCCTCGCCGGCAGCATCCCCTTTACCAGGGGACGCCTGCATCCTGCCCATCCCGTCCGGCCCGCCTCCGGCCGTCGCACCCGCAGCCATCCAGCACTGTCCGCCTTTCCCCGACCCGTTCGTATCGTGGCCTCGGGCACGACGGGTTCTCCGGCGGATTCCAGAACGATCCTCCGCAATGCGGTATGACGGTTCCCTCCCGGGCAGTCGCAATGAGATCTGCGATGACCCCCAAAAGAGGAGCGCCGGCGTCGGGCACCGGCGCTCCTCGTCAGGACGTGCCCGTGCGGAGACGCGTCAGCGTGGAATGCGCGTGCGTTCGGCGCGGTAGGCGCGGGCGGGGACCTCCACGCGCACCACGCGGTTGAGCGCGTCCACCCACACGTGGTGCTCGTCGCCGCCCGCGGGGTGCACCACCAGGTGAAAGAGCGTGGCCTGCACGCCGCCGATGGTGAGCGTCTCCTCACCACGGCTGGCGACGGTGGCCATCACCTGCCGGTTCTCGCGGGGCACGATGACGGGAACGCGCCCCTGGTGCGTGCGCTCCGCCAGGAAGTGGTAGTGATGCGCCACCCCCTCGTCCAGCACCACCGCGCCCGAACTGGTGAGGTACTCCCGCAGCTGCTCGCCGCTGGGGGTGACGATCTTGGCGCTGAAGCGGCCGCCGGTCACGGTGCCCACCACCCGGCTGGGCGAGCTGCCGCCCACGCTCACCTGGTAGTTGACGGGGTCGGCGCCCACGCCGCGCGTGGTGAGCCGCGGGTCCAGCTCCAGCGTGCCCTCCGGCAGCCGCACCCGCACGCGCCCCGTGGCGATCAACTCCGCCCCCGCGCCACTCCCCGCCCGGGTGATCAGGAACTGCTCGGTCCCCACCTCGCGATCTTCCACGTACACCACGAACGTTCCGCTGTCCGCCGCCTGCGCCGCCGCCCGCACCGGCACGGCGAGGGTGACGCCCAGCAGGGCGAATGCGTACAGGCTGAGCCTGGTGCTGGTCTTCATCGCTTTCCTCGTTGGATGGGCGCCGCGAGACACGGCGCCGTCGGTGCGCACGCTCCGTACCCCGCGGGGGTGCACGGGTTTCGGCGCGGGGTGGCGAGGAGGGAGGTCGGGAGTGGAGGCTGGATTCGGGGGGCGTGGATGCGGGGCGCGCGGCGTCGACTGAACTTCGCCTCCCGCTCTCGAATTCTCCCCTCTGCGCGGGAACGAGCGGGGAGGGGCTGGGGGAGGGCCCCAACGCGGTTCGATCGGGCGCCGAGCAGCCCCTGCGCTCGAGGCCGGCACGCTCGTGCACCGGCCGGGCGTGGGGGCCGCTCGGGCCCGCTCGAACTCGCCTCAGGCGATCGAATCCCATGCTGCCGTTGCAGTTGCGTGAGGGATGCGCGCCCGGAGGGCCGAGAACCCGGAGCAAGAGGCACAGCAGTACCGTGCCCCTTGCTCCGGGGGCTCGGCGCCGTTGGCAACGGTCGTATCGTTGCCTACGGCGCGCGCAGCCCGACCCGCAGCGCAGCGGAGGGGCACGCCCGGGACTGCAGTGCGGAAGTGCGAAAGTGCGAAAGTGCGAAAAAGTGCGGAAGTGCGGAAGTGCGGAAGTGGTGGCGGCGGAAACCCTTACTCCTCGTCCTCGTCCGGGGGCGGGGCGATGAATACCTTCAGGCGGATCTTCTGCAGGATGTGCTCGTAGATGGCACGCCCCTTCTCCGGCGTGGCGAGCGCGGCGCTCCCCAGGGTGCCGCGGCTGGCGGGGGGGATGCGCCGAAGCCGCCCCATGGCGAACTTTCGGGACGTTCCGGGGTCCTCCGTTGGGCCATCCGCCGGGTCCGCGATGCGGTCCAGCAGCACGGCGTCGGGGCGCAGGTGCAGCAGCAGCGACGTGAGCGCCTCGCCGGCGTGGTCCTGCCGCGTCTCGCCCTCCAGCAGCGCGGACAGGTTCACGTTCAGCGCCTCCACCACGCGCACGCGGGCGCCGGCGGCGCGCAGGGTGGCGATGGCCTCGGCGTGCGGCACGTGCGCGTTGGCGGTGATGGCGATGAACTCGTCGAACCCCTGCGACGCCCACACGGCCAGCAGCTCGTTCAGCGCGCGGTGCAGCGTCTTGGCGCGCAGGGCGGCGGTGCCGGCGTACGCGTCCTCGCCGGGAAGGTTCACGCCGTAGTGAAGGGTGGGCGCGCGCAGCACGCCGAACTCCTGCGACAGGTCG
>JAHWJJ010000038.1 GCA_019348475.1 Gemmatimonadota bacterium
GAGCTGGAGCTGTGCCTGGCGCTGGCCAAGCGCGCCGGCTGCCGCTTCATCTGGCTTTCGGCTACGGTCGATCCCCGCTTCTACGCCGAGTACCTGGAGAGCGCCGCCGTCATCGAATCCTCCGCCTTCGATCCCGAAAAGGCGGCGGAGGTGCGCGTATCCAACACCAGCGACCCCGTCGGTTTCCTGGGCGACCGCTTCATGCGGCACGTGCAGAAGGAGAAGCGCGGCGTCGCCGTCTTCGTCCCCACGCGCGCGGGGACGGAGCAGGTGGCGAAGGTGGTGACGGAGCGGTACCGGGGCGTGCTGACCGAGTTCTACCACGGCGGCGAGCCGGTGACGAAGCTGCGCCCGTTCCTGGAGGAGGACGGGGCGCCGCACCCGTTCGTGCTGTCGATGACCGCCGCGGGGCAGAGCGCGCTGAACATCCGCGGCCTGGACACCGTGGTGATCGAGGACGCGCAGTTCACCACGCTGGTCAAGAAGGGAAAGAGCGTCCTGACGCGCATGCCGCTGGGCGCAAACGAGATATTGCAGATGGCGGGGCGCGTGCACGGCCGCGTGGAAGACGGCGAGGTGTGGATCCTCTCCGAGCGCGACATCCAGTTCGAGAACCTGCGCCCCACCGAGCCGCACTTTCAGCTGGCCGGCGACCCCGACCGCGTGGCGATGACCTGCGCCGACATGGGCGTCCGCGCGGACGAACTGGACCTCCCCGTCCCGCTGGACCGCATCGCCTACCGCCGCGCCGTGGAGCTGCTGCAGACGCGCGGCATCATCGAGAACGGCCGGCTCACCCGCTACGGGCGTGAGGTGGAGGTGCTGCCGGTCGACCGCGCCTGGGGCGAGCTGCTGGTGCAGTCGGACGAGCACCTGGTCCCCATCGTCGCCACCTGCGCCAGCATCGAGTCGCTGCACCGCATGCTGCGCCAGCAGGACAACGACATCGGCCAGTACGTCGTCGACGGCAGCGACCACCTGACGGCGTACGCCATCGACCAGGACGCGCTGGAGACGCTCGGCACGCTGGGCAGCGTGTACGGACTGCCGCGCCACGTGTTCGAGCAGGAGCCGCTGGAGAAGTGGTGCGAGGAGCGGGGGGTGATGATGCGCTCCATCGAGGACGCCGCGCTCGCCATCGCCTCCATCTACCGGGGGATGGACCTGGAGCTGCCCCGCACGCTGCCGAAGCTGAACGGCCGGATCGACCGCGAGTGGCGCGCCCTGGTCGCGCGGGTGATGCCGTTCGACCTGGTGATCGACGAAGAGACCAGCTGGGGCGAGGAGGTGAACGTCAGCAAGACCAGCGTCTGCCGCAACTACGGCGCGGTCGCGGGCGAGATCGTCTACTTCGCGGACAAGATGGGGCGCGCGCGCGGCTCCATCAGCGGCAGCAACATCCCCGACGAGATGGTGTGGGAGTTCGCGAAGCCGGGCGAGGCGGAGGTCGTGTACGATCCCGGCCACCGCCGCGCGCCCCTGCGTCTCCGCCGCGCGAAGGAGTTCCACGGCTTCGTCCTGGAGAGCGAGGACGAGGGGATCGCCGCCTTCCCGAAGGGGCTGGAGGACCAGGCCCGCCGCGCGCTGGCGGCCGCCGTGGCGAGCGGCCAGGCGTACCACCCCGACATCCCCGGCGTGCGCGAGACCCTGCGCGAACTGCGCGAGGTCTTTCGCCGCAGCGCGGGGACCACGGCCGCGGTGAACGAAAGCGTGCTGACGGACCACCTGATGGCGCGCCTGGCGGACGTGAACAGCTACGCGCAGTTCATGGAGACGCCGCTGCGCATTGACCCGGACGCGCTGGTGCCGGCGGAGGAGCGGGCGCGGTGGATGGCGCTCCCCGACCACATCTGGATCGCGGATCGCTCCTATCCGCTGGATTACGTGATCGAGGGAGACACCGCCGTCGTCCGCGCCCGGATTCCCGCCAAAACGCTGAACCAGGTGGATGAGGAGGAGCTGCCCACGTTCGACCGCCCGCTGCACTGGACGGTGACACGCGGCAAGCACGAGGCGGTGCGCGCCGCGACGCTGGACGAGGCGCGGCAGCAGGTGCGCGAGACCAGCCCCGCCACCCGCGCCCGCAAGCGCGACGCGGAAGAAGGGGGCGGCGGACGGGGTCGCACCCGCGGCGAAGGCGGACGCCCGCGCCGCAGCGGGCAGCGCAAGGGCGGCGGCCGCAACGGCGGCGACGACGGCGGCGGGCGTGGCGGCCGGAGCGGCGGCGGACGCCGGCGGAAGGGCGGGGGGCACAAGGGGCGGCGGAAGGCGCGGCATTAGCGTTCCGCGACGCGCGGGGGAGGCCCCGCGCCGGAGCGAGCGCCGCCTCCTGCACGATGTGTCGCGCCCCCGCCGCGGCGAATGAATTCGCGGCTACGACAACACAATGTCCGCCTTCGCGGACGGCTCCTGCCGCACGCCGGCTGAGTGCACGAAGGCGGCCTCCGCGCCGTTGAAGCCCCGCGCAGTTGCGGGGCTTTCCGCTGTTGTTGCGGCGGCTTCAGCCGCTCCGGCGCGAGCTTCGGCTGGTGCACCCGCGGCCGCCTTTCGCCTAACCCTCCTGCCCGGCGGGGCTCGGCGCCATCGCGTTGCGCGCGCGGCCGGCGCGGATGGCGACGCCGACGCCCGCGAAGATCAGCGCCACCGCGGGGAGCATCGTCCACGAGATGCGCTCGTGCAGCAGCGGGACTGCGAGCATCGCGGTCATCACCGGCTGCAGGTAGACGAAGGTGCTGACCAGGCTCGCCTCCACCCGCCGCGACGCCCACAGGTTCAGGTAGTACGCCGCCACCGTGGGCCCCACAACGATGTACGCCAGCGCCGCCCACGTCGCCGGCGCCACTCCGCCCGTCTCGCGGATGGCCGGCAGTAGCCCCCACGGCAGCATCCCCACCACCCCGAACGCGAACACCCAGGTGATGACGGTGAGCGCGTTGTAGCGCTTCAGCAGCCCGCGCGAAATCACGAGGTAAATGCTGTACGACGCCACGTTGCACAGCGCCAGCAGGTTGCCCGCCACGCTCCCCTCGTGCACCCCCGCGCCCACCAGCATCAGCGCGCCGCTCCCCGCCAGCGCGATGCCCAGCCACTTGGCGCGCGTGGCGATCTCCTTGCGCAGCACGATGGCCACCAGCAGCGTCATCGCGGGGCCGGCGGCCACCAGCGTCTGCGCGGCCGTCGCCGTGGTGAGCGTGAGCGCGGTGATGTACAGCAGCTGGTTGGCGATCACGCCGAACAGCGAATAGACCGCCAGCAGCCCGTAGTCGCGCAGCGAATGGACGCGCTCGCGGACGATCAGGCGGTGCAGGACGAAGAACAGCGCGGCCGCGCCGGTCACGCGCAGCAACGCCAGCGCGGGGCTGGACAGGTCGCGCAGCGCCACCTTCACCGCCACGGGAAGCGTTGCGAATAGCACCTGCACCAGCAGCAGCGCCAGGAGTACCTTCGGAGACCTCAAGACCGGCTGCTTCTCTGGATTCAGGCAAAAAGCTCCGGCCCCGCCGCGTTGGCGAGGGCCGGAGTGGTCGCTCGGGACGCGGCGGCACTCACGTTCCATGCCCCGCGCGCGACAATCTGCGCCGCGCCCGCCCTGCGCGACAGGTGCCGCGTGCCCGGGGTGGCGGAGTTCTGGCGCCGCGGTGCTCGGAAGCGGGCCGTCCGGATCTACGGAAACGCGGAACGCGCGTAGATTCCTGGCGCAGGGGACCGCGGACCACCACTGGCGCGTTCGGGACGCGGGGTGTTCCTGGCCGGGGCGGGTGCGTATCTTGCCGCCGCCTGCAGCACCCGGACGGAGCCCGATAAACACGCGGAGGAACGATGAGCGAGACGCAAGGCCACGATCACGACCACGGTGGTGAGGAGGAGGGATTCGGAGTCGCCCTGGGGTTCCGGATCTTCGAGGCGGATGGCGGGCTCTACATGGCCGAGGCCGAGATTTCGTCGTACGTGGACGATCCCAATTCGCTGGGCGCCACGCTGGTGTTCCACTCGCTCAGTGACCTGGACCCCACCTCCGCGCCCGACGATGACGACGACGACATGGGGTGGCGCATCGACATCGACGACGAGCTCACCCGCACCGAGGGCGGCCCCATGCGCGAGCAGTTCCACGCCATCCTGCGCCAGCTGTCCGGCCTGAGCGAGGACGAGCTGCGCGCCTACCTCAAGCAGGCGCGCGAGGAGACGGGGGTGGAGGAGTAGGGACTGCCAGGGAACAGGGAACAGGGAATGGCGGGACGGCTCCGGAGTCCCCGTCCCCCTCCCGGAGAATCCCCCGTTGCAATCAGGCGTTGCGGCGGGGGATGATCCTTGTCGGCAGCGCGGCTCTGGTTCCCCCGTCGGCTCTCCAGGATTATCTTATCAGCCGCGTGATCCCACCCGGCGACCTCCTGATGACCATGGCCCCGCAGTGCCTGCAAGGCCCCGCGTTCGCGCACGGCTGAGGACGATGCTCTGGGCCGTGCTGTGCGTGCTGCTGATCGTGCTGGTCGCGGGTGCGGCCGCGTGGAGCGCCCGCCGGCCTTCGCACGACCGCCCGTGGGCGGGCGAGCAGGCCCTGCTGCCGGCGGTGACGATCACGGGCACGCAGGTGCACGTGCGCAACGTGCGCGACTTCGCCTACGGCCCCGGGACCGACTTCACCCCCGCGTACCGCGAGCACACGTACTACCTGGACCGGCTGGAGCGCGTGTGGTTCGGGCTGTCGCCGTTCAGCCGCGACTGGCGCGGTCCGGCGCACGCGTTCCTCTCCTTCCAGTTCTCCGACGGCCAGTACGTCGCCGTCTCGGTCGAGGCGCGGCGCGAGGCGGGTGAGGCGTACTCCATCTGGAAGGGCGCCCTGCGCCACTACGAGCTCATCTACGTCATCGGCGAGGAGCGCGACCTGGTGGGCGTGCGCGTGCTGAAGGACGACCCCGTCTACCTGTATCCCATGCGCGCCACGCCCGAGCAGGCGCGCGCGCTCTTCGTCCGCATGCTGCGGCGCGCGCAGCAGGTGGAGCAGCGGCCGGAGTTCTACAACACCTTCTCCAACAACTGCACCACCAACATCCTGCAGCCCGTCAACCAGATCGCGGACAAGGACATCCCGTTCGGGCTGGAGATCCTGCTCCCCGGCTACAGCGACAGGCTGGCGCACCAGCGCGGACTGATCGACACCGACCTGCCGCTGGAGCAGGCCCGCCGCCGCTTCGAGGTGAACGACCGCGCCCGCGACGCCCTGGCCGCCCCCGACTTCTCCGCCCGCATCCGCGCGTAGGCTCGCGGGCGCTTCACCGATGCCGACGGGTCCCGCGCGAGCCCCGTCATCCTGAGCCGGTCGCGGCGGCGGCAACCGTGTGGGACGGACGGCGAGGCTGTCATTCCGAAGGAGGCGCGCGCGATCTTCGCCCGTTGCTGAACTTCCCGCCGCCGACTGAGGAATCTACTCACCCGTGCTGGTGCTCGGCCCCGTGGTCAGACCCCTGCCCGCGTGCTTGCACAGAGCATCGGACGACGAACGAAGTTCTCCTCTGATGCTCGGTACAGCGGAAGAAAACGAAGAGGCGCGGCTGGAGAACTCTCCGGCCGCGCCTCTTCGTATCAATCCGTGGATACGCCAGACGTCAGCGCGACTCGTACACCGACACCTTGCCGTCACGCGAAAAGGCGATGACGTCGTACGGGTCCTTGCGGCCGCCGGGCACCTCCATCCCGGGTGAGCCCACCGGCATCCCCGGCACCGCGATCCCCGCCACCTGCGGGCGCTCGCGCAGCATGCGGCGGATCACGTCGGCGGGAACGTGGCCCTCCACCACGTAGCCGTCCACGATCGCCGTGTGGCAGCTGGCCAGGTGCCCGGGCAGGCCGTGCTCGTCCTTTACGGGCTGCACGTTTGGCACGTCGTGTACCTCCACCTCGAAGCCGGCGGCCTGCACGTGGTCCACCCACGCGCGGCAGCAGCCGCAGCTGGGCGTCTTGTACACCACCATCCGGGTGTTCTGCGCGGGCGCCGCGGCCTGTCCCGCCTGGGACGCGGACGCCGCACCCGCGTCGGCGGCCGGCGCGGCCTCGGCCTTCGCCGCGCGGTTGCAGGCGCCCAGCGCCAGCAGCATCAGCACGGCGGCCCGGGCGGTGCGCCGGAAAAGGACGTTCGACTTCATGGCGCTCGATCGTGCTCAGGGAAGAGAGACGCACCGCCCGCGCGGTGCCGGTCCACGGTACACCGGGTCTCCCTCCGGGTTCGCCGCGGCAGGCGCGCCCACCGAATCGCCTCCGGGTGCCGTGCCCGGGTGCGATCGTCTTCAGGATCTGCAGCCCACCGGGCCGGACCCGCTGGCGACCGCGCGCGGATGGCGTAAGTTTCCCTTGTACGCCGGAGGTTCGACTTTCACCCGTCCACGCCCGCCCGTGACCGACCGACTGGATGCCTGGGGCGCCCTGGCCCGCCTGCGCGAGGCGGGCCCGCTGGTGCACTGCATCACCAACTACGTGGCGATGGACGTCACGGCCAACGCGCTGCTGGCCATCGGCGCCTCGCCCGCCATGGTGCACGCCAACGAGGAGGTGGAGGACTTCGTCTCCATCTCAAGCGCCCTGGTGGTGAACATCGGCACCCTGTCGCCCGCGTGGGTGCAGGCGATGGAGCGCGCGGCGGACCGGGCGGTGGCGCGGGGAACGCCGTGGGTGCTGGACCCGGTGGGGGCCGGCGCCACCGCGTACCGCACCCGCACCGCGCGCGACCTGGCCGGCCGCCATCCGTCCGTGATCCGCGGCAACGCGTCGGAGATCCTGAGCCTGGCCGGCGAGGTGGGCGGCACCCGCGGCGTGGACAGCACCCGCGGCGCGGGCGAGGCCAGCGGGGTGGCGCGCGAGCTGGCGCGCGGCCTGGGGTCCGTGGTCGCCGTCACGGGCCAGGTGGATTACGTCACCGACGGCCGGCGTTCGCTCGCCGTGGAGCACGGCCACCCCATGATGACGCGGGTGACCGCGCTCGGCTGCGCGCTGGCCGGCATCACCGGCGCCTTTCTCGCCGTGGAGCCGGAGCCGCTGCGGGCCGCGGCGTACGCCCTGGCGCTGTTCGGCCTGGCCGGCGAGATGGCGGCGACCGGCGCCATCGGTCCCGGGACGTTGAGGGTGCGGATCGTCGATGCGCTCCACGTCCTTGACACCCTCCCCCAGCGCGAAATTCGCATCCATGAGGTTTGAGGCCGCGACGCAGCGGGCTTGCCGCGCGGCTTCTGAAGCCGGAGCACCTCCGCGAAGTTCCTTGATCCATGCAGCCGGCAGCGGTCCCAGGCGTGGCGTGCGCCTCCGCCCGTTGCCGCTTCGTGCGTCTATCGACTTTTCGAAAGCACAGTGACCTTTCTGCTGGCCATTCTGGGGCTGGGCCTGCTGGTGGGCGGGGCCGAACTGCTGGTGCGGGGCGCGGCCGGCCTGGCGGGCGCCGCCGGGATCACGCCGCTGGTGATCGGATTAACGGTCGTGGCGGCGGGGACCAGCGCGCCGGAGCTGGCCGTGAGCCTGCAGGGGGCGCTGAGCGGCCGTCCGGACCTGGCCGTGGGCAACGTGGTGGGGAGCAACCTTGCCAACGTGCTGCTGATCCTGGGCGCCTCGGCCCTGATCGCGCCCCTCACCGTCTCGCGCCAGGTGGTGCGGGTGGACGTGCCGCTGATGATCGGCGCGTCCCTGCTGCTGGTGGTGCTGGCGGAAGACGGCCGGGTGGGCCGGCTGGATGGCCTGCTGCTGGTGGCGGGGATCGTGAGCTACGTGGTCCTGCAGATCCGCCTGGGCCGCCGCGGTGCCGCCGTCGGGCCGGCGGTGGATGCGCCCCCGCCCGTCCGCGGCGGCTGGCCCGCCCAGGTGGCGCTGGTGGTGGTGGGGCTGGGGCTGCTGGTGCTGGGCGCGCGCTGGCTGGTGAACGGCGCGGTGGCCGGCGCGCAGGCCATGGGCGTCAGCGAACTGGTGATCGGCCTTACCGTGGTCGCCGTCGGCACGTCCATGCCGGAGATCGCGACCGCGCTGCTGGCCACCTTCCGCGGCCAGCGCGACCTGGCCATCGGCAACGTCGTGGGGAGCAACATCTTCAACCTGCTCGCCATCCTGGGCCTCTCCGCCGTCGTCTCGCCGGGGGGGCTGCCGGTGGCGCACGCGGCGGCCGCCTTCGACATTCCGGTGATGGTGGCCGCGGCCGTGGCGTGCCTTCCCATCGCCTTTACCGGCTACGTGATCGCGCGGTGGGAGGGCGGGCTGTTCCTGGGGCTCTACGTCGCTTACACCGTCTACGTGGTCCTGAACGCCACCGAGCACGACGCTCTCCCCGCGTACAGCACCGTCATGGGCGCCTTCGTCCTCCCCCTGGCCGCCGCCACCCTGCTGGTGCTGGCGCTGAACGCATACCGCCGGCAGCGCGGCCCGGGCCCGTCCCCGGGCGGCTGAGCCGTTCGGCCCGGCCACAGGGGCCGTTCCGTTCATCTCTAATCCCGATTCGCCGCGCCCGCCATCTCCTCCTCCTGTGCCGCCAGAGGAGGTGCTCATCGCGACGTGGCGGGTTACCTGCGTGGGTGCTGCTGAGTCCGCGGGAAGCGATGCGGGGCGTTCGACCACTTGCGTACCGTCCGTGGCGCCAATGCTGCGCATGCATGTGTGGCTTGCGTGGCACGCGCTCTCGGTGTGAACTTTCCAGGAGGTCAAATGGATTCCACCCCGGACGGAGAGGGGAAAATGCCTGCTGCAGCGCCAACTGAGCCTGGAGCGCGGCCGAGCTACCAGATCGACGAAGACGGCAACGACCTGATCGTCCGTGTTCCGAAGTCGCTGGCAACGCGTGAGCGAGTGTCCCGGTTTCTTGATTGGCTGGAGTTCGAACAATTGCGCAGCCGGAGCCAATTGACCGAGGAAGACGCCGCCGAACTCGCCGCCGAGGTAAAGCATGCGGTGTGGGAGAGGAACCGGTTTCGCGCCGGGCCGCCGTGACGGACGGCGGCGAGCCCGTCGTCGTCGACACAAACATTCTCTTTTCAGCGCTGCTCCGTGCCGACACCGTGTTTGCGCAGGTGCTCTTCCATGCGCCACGGACGTTCTTCATCTGTGAAACCACCCTCGCGGAACTCTTCCGCCGCAAAGACAAGCTGATGCGGCGGACGCGGATGGACGAGGCTGCGCTCGTTCGCAGTTATCACCTGCTGCTGAAACGGGTCGAGGTCTCGAAGGAAGATCGTATCCCCGCTCAATTCTGGTCGCGGGCAAGAACGTTGTGCGCAGGTCTGGACGCTGACGACGAGCCGCAGATCGCGCTCACACTCGCCCTGCACGGTCTGCTCTGGACCGGCGACAAGGTGCTGAAGACGGGCCTGATAGCGAGGGGCTTCGACCGCTTCTTCATCCCCTGACGCGGCGCGGCGTAGCGGACTCCCGGGCCGACGGAACGCGGATGCGGGGGCGCGGCCCCAAAGGGCCGGGCCCCGCCGCCATCCATCGGAAAAGCTGATCGAGCGCCTTCGTAGCGCGCGCGGCGGTGGCGGCGTCCATCCCGCCGCCTCCGCTGATCGTCCGTCTTCGCCGGACCGAGCGTTTGCCGGCCCGGGTGGAACGGCCGTTGCTGCCTCTATGCCGCCCTTACGGACGCAACCTGCGCGACGAGAGGTGGACGATGCGGTACGACCAGGGATATGGACGGCACGGCGGGTGGGAGATGCGGATGGAGGACGGCGGGCATGGCTACGACGGCGGCTTCCGCGACCCGGGCCGGCGAAGCCGCGGCGGGCCGGCGGAGCGGCCGTGGGTGGGCGGATACCGCGACGGCTACCAGGGCGGCTCCGGCGGATACGCCGTCGGCACCACCGGGCCCCTGTACGCCGACACCCGCGGCTACGCCGGCGACTTTCACGAGCGCGGCTACCGGCGCCCGCGCGGCGCCCGCCCCGTGGACGGCCGCGGCACCGTGCGGCTGCGGGGGAGCGCGCGCGACCTGGACCCCTCCTTCGGCCGCGGCGAGCACGGCGACACCTTCGCCTACAACGACGAGGCCGGCGGCACCGGCTTCGGCGGGCCGGGCGGCGCGCGGGGCGGCACCGGCCGGGGCGGCCGTTACGACCGCGAGCATGGTGGCGGATACGACCGCGGGATGCGCGGCGGCGGGGGCTCGGGCGACCCGCGGGAGTTCCAGAACGAGGGCCGGCCCGAGGACTATCACCCGCGCTACTCGCCCGTGGGCGGCACCTACGCGCCCATGGGTGGATCGTACCTGGCCGGTCCTCCGCCGCGCCCGCTGCGCGACCCCCGGTGGACCAGCGAACGCACCCGCTGGTTCTGACCCCCGCCACCACGACCGCGTCCCGGCGAGGCGAGAGGACGCGCCGATCGGATTCTCCCCCTCGGCCGGCCAACGTGGCCGGGGGAGGGGGCGCGGGGGAATCCGGGCAAGGAGGTCGGGCCGCCGGCATCGCGCGCGGACCATGGTGGGGCGCCGGGGACCCTCCGGCGCCCCTTCTTGGTGCTCTTGCGCCTCCGCGTCCGGGCCGTCCGCCCCGCGCCGCACCCTCGTCCCTCCGAACGTTTCCTCGCGGAACGAAACGTGCTTGCCTGCGGCCAAAGCGCGGGCCTTCGCGGCCGGCTCTCATCGATCCGCGGCGCCGGCCCCCGTGGCAGGCGGCCCTCCGGCCGTACCGACAGCCGGCGCCCCGACGTGAAACGCATGCCTTGAGCGAATCCATCCGCACCGACGTCTCCGGCGCCGCGCTGGCCGTCGCCGATCCCCTGCAGGTACGCGCCAACAAGCTCGACCTGCTGGAGCGGCTGGCCGACGCCCTTGCCCACGAGATCAAGAACCCGCTGCACTCCATGGTCATCAACCTGGAGGTGCTCAAGCGGCGGCTCTCGCGCCCGCCCGGCGAGGGCGGCGACGTGCTGCGCTACGCCACGGTGCTGGGCGAAGAGCTGGAGCGGGTGAACCAGCGCATCGAGCTGCTGCTGCGCCTGTCGCGCCCCGAGCGCACCGGGCCCGAGGAAACCACGCTGGACGAGCTGCTGGACGAGGTGATGGAGCTGGTGACCGTGGAGGCGCGGCACCGCGAGGCGCGCGTGGAGTATCAGCCCGGAGACCGTATGGCGCGCGTGCGGCTGGGGCGCCAGGCCGCCAGGCAGATCATCCTGAACCTGGTGCTGGATGCGCTGGACGGGCTGCGCGGCGGCGACACGCTGCGCATCGCCGTGCGCGACGAGGACGGGCGCGCGGTGATGACCGTGACCGGCCCTGCGTCGTCAGATGGGGGCGAGCGGCTGGCGGTGGCCGCCGCGCTGGCCGAGGCCGTGGGCGGACGCGTGGACGCCGACGGCACCGAGCGAACCCTGGCGCTGCCGTCCGGCCCCACCCGATAAGCAGGGCCTACGTGCTGTTCCGCCAACGGGTTGACCGCGGGTTGCGGTCGCCCGTATCTTGATGGGTTGCGCAAACGTTCAATCCCCGGACCGAATACGGGCATGCCTGAAAAGATCCTGGTAGCCGACGACGAAAAGCACATCGCCGAAGGCCTGCAGATGCTGCTGGCCGACGAGGGCTACGAGGTCGACACGGCCACGGACGGCAACGCCGCGTGGAAGCTGGCCCAGAGCGGCGGCTACGGCGTGGTGCTGGCGGACCTGCGCATGCCCGAAGTGGACGGGCTGGAGCTGTTCTCGCGCATGCGCAAGGCGGGGATCGCGTCGGAGATGATCATCATCACCGGCGAGGGCTCGGTGGAGAGCGCCAAGGAAGCCATGCGCCAGGGGGCGTACGACTACCTGGAGAAGCCGCTCAAGATCGACCGGCTCAAGGAGCTCATCCCCAAGGCGCTGGAAAAGTTCCAGGTAAAGCAGGCCAACCGGCAGCTGGAGGAGCGGCTCAGCAACCTTACCCGTTTTGGCGACCTCATCGGGCAGTCCGACGAGATGAAGTCCATCTACGGGATGATCGAGGCGGCGGCGCCCACCGGCGCCAGCATCCTGATCGTGGGCGAGAGCGGCACCGGCAAGGAGCTGGTGGCGCGGGCCATCCACGACAAGAGCAACCGCGCCAAGGGCCCGTTCGTCGCCATCAACTGCGCCGCGTTCCCCCGCGAGATCCTGGAGAACGAGCTGTTCGGCCACGAAAAGGGCGCGTTCACCGGGGCCATCAACGAAAAGCAGGGGTGCTTCGAGCTGGCCGACGGCGGCACGCTGTTCCTGGACGAGGTGGCCGAGATGGAGCCCGACATCCAGGTGAAGTTCCTGCGCGCCCTGGAGCAGCGTTCGTTTCGCCGGCTGGGCGGCAAAAAGGAGATCAACGTGGATATCCGCGTGGTCTCGGCCACCAACAAGCAGATCAACAAGGCCATCGACGAGGGCAAGCTGCGCGAGGACCTGTTCCACCGCCTTGCCGTGATCCCCCTGTTCCTGCCGCCGCTGCGCGACCGCCGCGGCGACGTGCGCCTGCTGGCCGAGTCGTTCCTGCGCCGCTTCGCAGAGGAGAACGGGAAGAAGCACCTGAAGAGCTTTACCCCCGAGGCGCTGGAGTTCATCAACGCCTACCGCTGGCCGGGGAACGTCCGCGAGCTCAAGAACGCGCTGGAGCGGGCGGTGATCTTTGCCCGCGGCGACGCGATCACGCTCACGGACCTGCGCGCGCACGAGCTCATCATGAGCGAGGACCGCGAGATCCGCATTCCCGTGGGCACCTCGCTGCAGCAGGTGGAGCGCACGCTGGTGCTCAAGACCTTTTCCTTTGCCGAGGGCGACCATCACCGGGCCGCCACCATGCTGGGGATTGAGGAGGAAGAGCTGCGCAACCGCCTGAACCAGCTCGTCGCGGGCGAGGTCGCCGTCGCCGGCTGACGCCGCGTCGGCGTGTTCGATCGAAAGCCGCGCACCGGAGCCTCCGGTGCGCGGCTTTTCTCGTTCGGGCTGGACCGGCAGGGTGGAGGATGAAACGCCCGAATCATGGATCTCCGGGCGCCGACGGAGGATCTACTCGCAGCCTGCGGGCGCGGGTCGCCCGCGTGCGGCAGGCTGCGAGCGCGGGTGGCGTTTGATTGCCGTCTGGGAGGAACCGCTTGCTCCAGCGCCTTCGGTGTGAGAATATTGCGCGGGTGGATGAGTCGCTGCGAAGGCGATCGACCCGCCGGCCAGCGGTTTTCGCAGGAGCTCCTCAGGTGCACCTACCCGGATCTGATCGTGCCGTCGTCGACCCGGCGAAGGTTCGCGATTACCTGCTGTCTCCGGAGCACCCGGTCGGGCGCAGCAAGCCCCGCTTCTTTGCCGCACTCGGTTTCACTCGCTCCGCCTGGCCCGCATTCCGCGCGGTGCTTCTGGACGTCGCGGCCACCGGCCAGGCGGTGCCGGCTCTCGCAACGTCTCATGGCCAGAAGTACGAGGTGCATGCTACGATCCAGGGACCGTCCGGGCGCGAGGCACGGATCGTGACCATCTGGATCGTATTGAGCGGCGAGGACTTTCCGAGACTCGTGACCGCCTATCCGGGAGACACTGCATGAGCTTCAGCGAACTCGATACGGTGGTTCTGGTCCGCGACATGCCCGAAGCCGGCCTGCGGACGGGCGACCTTGGCGCGATCGTGCAGGTGTACGCCGACGACGCGGTGGAGGTGGAGTTCGTCACCGCTTCGGGAAGAACGCTTGCGCTCCAGACCCTCGCCTCGCGCGACCTGCGAATGGTCCGGGACGACGACCTGCTCGCCGTCAGGCCCGCGGCTCGCGGCGCGGCCTGAGAAGCCGCCGCCACACGCCCGTCCCGTAGCCGCTTTTCGTCTACCGGCGCTCCGTGCACCGGTCCACACCTCCTCCTTCCGCACGCCATGAATCCCGACGTACTGAACGCGGCCCGCGCGGCCTTTCCGCCCAGCACCGGCACGGTCACCCTGGGCGCGGTGGTGCACGAGGGCGCCTGCCACCCGGAGCCCCTGGTCACGCTGCCGCTCTCCATGCTGAACCGCCACGGCCTGATCGCCGGCGCCACGGGGACGGGAAAAACGCGGACGCTGCAGCTGGTGGCGGAGCAGCTGTCCGCGGCTGGCGTGCCCGTCTTCCTGTCGGACGTCAAGGGGGACCTGAGCGGCATCGGCACGGCGGGGGAGGAAACCGAGCGGGTGCGGCAGCGCGCGGCGGACACCGGCTACGCATGGCGGCCCGCGGGTACGCCCACGGAGTACCTGAGCCTCTCCGGCAAGGTGGGCGCGCAGATGCGGGCGACGGTCTCGTCGTTCGGGCCCCTGCTGCTGTCGAAGGTGCTGGGGCTGAACGACACCCAGACCAGCGTGCTGACCCTGGTCTTCGCCTACTGCGACGACAAGGGGCTCCTGCTGCTGGATCTTTCCGACCTGCGCGCGGTGCTGCAGTACCTGGGCGGCGAGGGCGCGGACGAGCTCAAGAACTACGGCGGGATGTCCAAGGCCACCGTGGGCGTGCTGCTGCGCGAGCTGCTGGAGCTGCAGGCGCAGGACGCGGAGCGCTTTTTCGGCGAGCCGGAGTTCGACCTGGACGACCTGCTGCGCACGGATGCCCAGGGGCGGGGCGTGGTGAGCGTGCTGGAGCTGCAGGACGTGCAGGACAAGCCCGCCCTGTTCAGCACCTTCATGCTGTGGATGCTGGCCACGCTGTACCACACCCTCCCCGAGGTGGGGGACGTGGACAAGCCCAGGCTGGTCTTTTTCTTCGACGAGGCGCACCTGCTGTTCGACCGCGCCAGCAAGGCGCTGAAGGACCAGGTGGAGCAGGTGGTGCGGCTGATCCGCTCCAAGGGGGTGGGCGTGTTCTTCGTCACCCAGAACCCGCGCGACGTCCCGGCGCCGGTGCTGGGCCAGCTGGGCCACCGGGTGCAGCACGCCCTGCGCGCCTTTACGCCCAACGACGAGCAGGCGCTGCGCTCCGCCGCGCGCACCTTCCCCAAGACGGCGTTCTACGACGTGGAGGAGACGCTGACCACCATGGGCACGGGCGAGGCGCTGGTGAGCACCCTGTCTCCCACGGGCGTGCCCACGCAGCCCTTCGCAACGCGCCTGGTGCCCCCGTCGTCGCGGATGGCCCCGCTCACCCCCGGCGAGCTGCGCCAGCGCCTGGCGGAGAGCGACCAGGTGGCGAAGTACGCGGAGATGATCGACCGCGAAAGCGCCCGCGAGATGCTGGAGGCGCGGATGGCGGATGAAGAGGAGGCACCGGAACGGGCGCGGGACGACTTTCCCGACGTTCCGCGGCGCGGCGGGCGCACCCCCCGCCGCCCCTCGGCGGACGACGACCAGGAGCGCGCCCCGCGCGGCCGCGGACGCGGCCGGCAGCAGAAGAGCACGCTGGAGCAGGTGCTGCGGTCGCCCGCCACCAAATCGTTCGCGCGCACCCTGGCGCGCGGTCTGGCGGGGGCGCTGCTGGGGGGGCGCGGACGCAGGTAGCGGCCGCCCCGGCGGCGGAACCACATGTTTCCCCAGAATGCCCGGTCCGGGGGCCCAACCTGGCGCAAACCCTGAACATAGCCGCGTTCAATGTTGGAGCGCGGGACCCCTGCTTTCGGTGAATGTTTGGTGGCATGGCGCTTGCCCCTCCGGGTGTCGCCGGTCGCACGGGGGGCATTCGCGTCCGCGGCGGGGACGCCGCACGGGAGGTTGCTGAGGATGGCGGCACAACGCATACTCGTCATCGAGGACGAGGCAGGCGCGCGCGAAGCGCTCAAGAGCCTGCTGGACGAGGAGGGCTACACCGTGGCGACGGCCGAAAGCGGGCTGCGCGGGCTGGAGCGCGTCAGCGACTTTCGCCCCGACACGGTGGTGTGCGACTTCTACCTCCCCGACATCGACGGGC
>JAHWJJ010000346.1 GCA_019348475.1 Gemmatimonadota bacterium
TCGAAGCGCACGGTGGCCGCCCCGGCCGCCGCGCTCGCCTCCCGCTCCATGTCTGCAGCCGCCTGGACCATGCCGCCTCCGTCTGCATCCGGGACGGCGGAAAGATCGGACCGGGGCGGCCCTTCCCGCAATCGCTACACGCCCGCGGCCTCCCTTCGCGCGCTGCGCGCCCCGATCGCGGGCTCCCCGTCCGGCGCGGGGACGTCGCAGTCCGCCGGCGTTCGCGGGCGCACGGGCTCCGCGGCCCGGCACAGGAACCACAGCTCCGCGTCCGTGCGCCCCGCCCAGTTGGGGGGCAGCGGATACAGCCGGCGCTTCTCGGACCCGCAGTCGAAGCACAGCCATCCCTCCACCATCTGCCGGGGCAGGTGCGGTCCGTTGGTGGAGCGGAATTCAGAAACCTGGGCCGGGATCACTTCCCACGCCGTCCAGGCGGTTCCATCCGGTGCCTCGAAGTTTCTTACTGGCATCTAAACGTCCTCGGTTCAACGGGTTAGGTGGACGTGGCCGATGCAAGGCGCGGACCGCTGGTATCACCCCGCGCGCGCCCAGTAACCACTGCTACACCTCCCGGAGACAGCCGGCACGGGCCGCCGGACAACCAGAAACAAACCTTGTGCATGGATTCGCCAAACGCGCACGGCGCTTGCATGCCCCCCCACCCCCGATCCGGAGCCGGCCGGGGAGCCGGACGGGCAGGAACTTTCATCGCAGGGGGAACCAATGGCGAGCGAACCGATGGACCGCGTAGTCCCGTTGAACCAGCTGCCGGGATACAGGGTGGCGGACGGAGAGCCCGACATCCGCGGGTGGGACGTGATGACCGGCGACGGAAGCCGGCTGGGGAAGGTGGACGACCTGCTGGTGGACACGCAGGCCAACAAGGTCCGCTACGTGGACGTCGACGTGGACGGCGACAACCGCCACGTCACCGTGCCCATCGGCTACGCGCGCCTGGAGCAGAACCGGCACCAGGTGCTGGTGGACCGTCTGGGCAGGGAGCAGCTGCGGGCGCTGCCCACCTACACCCACGGCGGCATCACCCCCGAATACGAGGAGCAGGTGGGGCGCGCCTGCGACCTGAACACGGCGGCCTCCACGCCCGACTTCTACGAGAACGACGCCTTCCGCGGCAACGACGAGATGCGGCTGACGCTCAACGAGGAGCAGCTGGCCGTGGGCAAGCGCCAGGTGCAGGCCGGCGAGGTGGGCGTGCACAAGCGGGTGGAGACGGAGCGCGTGCACGAGAACGTGCAGGTGCGCCACGAGGAGGTGGACGTGGAGCGCCGGCCCATCACCGACCCCATGGCCGCCGGTGCCGGGCAGATCACCGAGACCGAGGACGAGATCCGCATTCCCCTGCACGCGGAAGAGGTGGTGGTGGAGAAGCGGGTGGTCCCCGCCGAGGAGCTGGTGGTCCGCAAGCGCGAGGTGGTGGAGAACGAGGACGTGGACGCCACCCTTCGCCGCGAGCGCGCCGAGGTGGACCGCGAGACCACCGACACCCATCTGCGCGACGACCGCCTGGACCGCCGCTGACGCGCGGTCCACGGCGCAGGAACGGCCGGGCGGCATCCTCCTCCCCTCGCGCACTTCGCGAGGGGAGGCCTGGGGCTGGCGGCGGAGCAGATCGCGTTTAAGTTATTGCCGGAACGTTACTTGCACGCTCTTGCCCTCACTTGGATTCGGAACGGAAACCTGGAACCCGGAGGCAGCATGCTCGAGAAATTCGGCGGCAACGACCGCGACGACCGCAACCTGCGCGACCGCAACCTGACCGACACCGACCGGCAGCGGCTGGTGCGCGAGCGCATGGAAGCGCACGGCATCGGCGAGGACGAGGCGCTGCGCCTGGTGCTGAACGAGGAGCAGCTGGCCGTCGGCAAGCGCGAGGTCGAGGCGGGCGAGGTGGGCGTGCGCAAGCACGTGGAGACGGAGCACGTGCACCAGAACGTGCCGCTTCGCCATGACGAGGTGGAGGTGGAGCGCCGTCCGATCACCGACGGCTACACCGCCGCGGGAACCGGTGCCACCATCGGCCAGGGCGAGGACATCCGCATTCCGCTGCACGCCGAGGAGGCGGTGGTGGAAAAGCGCGTGGTGCCCAAGGAGGAGCTGGTGGTACGCAAGCGTGAGGTGGTGGAGACGGAGAACGTGGACGCCACCCTGCGCCGCGAGCGCGCCGAGGTGGACCGCGACACCACGCACCTGCGCGACGACCGCCTGGACGACGACCGCCCGGGCCGCGTCTGACGCAGCCGCCGCTGGCGGCGGATCATTGGAACGGGCACCCCGCGATCTGCGGGGTGCCCGTTTGCGTTATGGCGCGTCGACACTGGAACGTCGCGTCGGATGCGCGCCCAAGAAGCGATTGCCCTGCACCAGATACTTTCTTTTCCGGCAGGTTTGCATTACACTGCGGATGCGCGTCTGCCTGCCTCCCCCGGCGGCCCGGCAGAGTCGCCGCGGCGGGGCGAACGAGCGCCCCCGCCAGCCCCCTTCGTGTCTTCCCATTGCACAAGGAGAAGGAACCATGAACAAGCTCAGGCTGAACCTCGAGGAGCTGTCGGTGGAGTCGTTCACGTCCGCGGAAAGCGAGCGGAAAGCGGAAACGCAGCGCGAGTTCTTTGCCTCGGACCTGCGGAGCTGCTGGGACACGGAGTGCGGGCGGGACACGTACTGCGCCTCGTCGCCGTGCGCGTGCTGACGCACGGCTGAGCGCTCGCACTTCGCCCGCGCACCCGCGCCCGGTGCGAGGCGTGTACTGGAAACGGGCACCCGGCGATCCGCGGGGTGTCCGTTTTTCGTCGTCGGCGGGAAGGAGCAGGCGCCCCTTCCACCGGCGTCACCGCAGCATCCCGAAGCCGCGCAGATCCCGCAGCAGCTTGTCCAGCGAAGGGCATCGCTGCCGTGCCGCCTCCACGTCCAGAGCGGCCATGAGCGCGGGGGTACCCCCACCCGCGCTGCTGATCCGCGCGCCGAAAAGCCGCGCTTCGCTGGACAGCGATTCGGCCGCGGCCGCGTCCGCATTCAGCTCGTCCGAACGGAGCAGTTCGCCCGACGAGTACAGCCGCTGGCGGATGGCGGCGTGCGAGGCCTGCCGGGGGGACGGGTTGAGGCCCCCTACGCCTCCACCTCCACGGGGTGGGGCATGGGGCGGGGGCGGGTCATCCCCTCGGGGGAAAGGATCTCGGCCAGCGCCTCGGCGGAAAGCCAGGTCTTTTCGCGGATCAGGTCGTACACGCCGCGCCCGGTCACCAGCGCCTCGGTGGCCAGCTCCGTGGAGCGCTCGTAGCCGATGTACGGCACCAGCGCCGTCACGAGCCCGATGGAGTTCTCCACCATCCACCGCATGCGCTCCACGTTGGCGGTGATTCCCAGCACGCACCGCTCCCGCAGCACCACCGCGCCGCGGATCAGCATGTCCATCGACTGGAAGAGGTTGAACCCGATCACCGGCTCGAACACGTTCAGCTGCAGCTGCCCCGCCTCGGCGGCCATGGTGATGGTGAGGTCGTTCCCCACCACCTGAAAGCACACCATGTTCACCACCTCGGGGATCACCGGGTTCACCTTCCCCGGCATGATGCTGCTTCCCGGCTGCATCGGCGGCAGGTTGATCTCGTTGAGCCCCGCGCGCGGCCCGGACGAGAGCAGGCGCAGGTCGTTGCAGATCTTGCTCAGCTTTACCGCCACGCGCTTCAGGATGCCGGACAGCTGCACGAAGGCGCCGGTGTCGGCGGTGGCCTCGATCAGGTCGGGCGCGGTGATCAGCTCCAGCCCGGTCACCTGCCGCAGCTTGTCGCACACCAGCGCGGCGTAGCGCGGGTCGGTGTTGATCCCCGTGCCGATGGCCGTGGCGCCCATGTTGGTTTCGCGGATGAGCGCCGCCGCCTCGCGCAGCCGGTCCATGTCTTCGCCGATGGTCACCCCGAACGCCGTGAACTCCTGCCCCAGCGTCATGGGCACGGCGTCCTGCAGCTGCGTGCGCCCCATCTTGAGCACCGCGGCGAACTCCTCGCCCTTTTCCAGGAACGCCTCGCGCAGCTCGCCCAGCGCGCGCACCAGGTCGTCGATGGCCCAGCTGGCGGCGATCTTGAGCGCCGTGGGATACACGTCGTTGGTGGACTGGCTGAGGTTGACGTGGTTGTTGGGATGCACCACGTCGTAGTCGCCCTTGCGGTGGCCCAGCAGCTCCAGCGCGCGGTTGGCCACCACCTCGTTGGCGTTCATGTTGGTGGAGGTTCCCGCCCCGCCCTGCACCACGTCCACCACGAACTGCTCGTGCAGCTTGCGGTCGCGGATCTCGCGGCAGGCGCGGACGATGGCGTCGGCCACCTCCTCGGTCAGCAGCCCCAGCTCGCCGTTGGCCAGGGCCGCCGCCTCCTTGACCGCCGCCAGCGCGTTCACCAGGTACGGGTACTGGCCGATGGGAATGCCGGTAATGGGAAAGTTCTCCGTGGCCCGCAGCGTCTGCACGCCGTAGTACAGGTCCACGGAAACCTCGCGCTCCCCCAGCAGGTCGTGCTCGGTGCGCGTTTCGCCGGAGAGGTAGCCGGAGCCGCGACCGGAGAGGAGCGCGTTGGCGATGCGCAGGCGCGACGAGATGACCTGCGCCGCCGCCATCACCAGCTTTCCGTACAGCCGCGGCTCCAGCTGGGCCAGCTGCGCGATGCGCGTGCGCGGCACCTCCACCAGCTCCGCGTCCTCGGTCACCAGCCCGCTGGTGGAGTGCGGGTAGTCGTCCAGGATGCTCCCCTCGCCGTAGCTTTCGCCCGCGCCCAGCACGTGCAGGATCTGCGGCGGACCCGGCGGGCCCTTGACGATCTGCACGCGCCCCTGCACCAGGACGCCGAAGGCGCGGCGGGGCTGGTTCTCGCGGAACAGGTAGCGGCCGGCGGGGCAGCGGCGCGCCTGCGCCACCGCCGCCAGCACCCGCACCTCGTCGTCGCTCAGCCCGCGCAGCGCCCCCTGCGCGCGCAGCACCTCGAACACGGAACCCTCGGTCGTCGTCGGCTCGGTCATCGTCGTCCACGCAGCCCGGCGCGGGGCCGGAGATCGCCAGCATCGCCGCTCCGCCGGGAAGGGCTCCCGGGGGCGCGGCGCAACGTAGCGGCGGGGGGCAAACGGATCAAGCCGCGGCGCGCTTTCTGTCGGCGAAGCAACTCGTTGCTGGAACGGACATTGCACCCCCTTGCCGCCCCAGATTCGGACCCCTCCCGCACGCCGTGCGGGCGACACAACCCGAACTCGAGGAGGACCAGATGGCACTGTTCGACCGCAACGACAACGACC
>JAHWJJ010000039.1 GCA_019348475.1 Gemmatimonadota bacterium
GTGCCCGACGACGGGGCCATCGAGATCGGGCTGGACCAGGAGGGGCGCGTGCTGTGGGTGGTGCCCACCCGCGACAAGCGCCCGCTGGTGTACGAGGGGGCCCCCACCTGAGGGGGCGGGGCAGCTACCTGCATGGAAGACCGATGCGCGACTTTCGCCGGCTGCTGGACGACGGCCGCCCCCACCTGTTCGACGGGGCGATGGGGACCATGCTGTACGCCCGCGGCGTCTACATCAATCGCTGCTACGACGAGCTTTCGCTCACCCAGCCCGACCTGGTGCGCGACGTTCACCGCGCCTACGTAAAGGCGGGCGCGGAGATCATCGAGACCAACACCTACGGCGCCAGCCGCACGAAGCTGGCCCGCCACGGCCTGGAAGACCGCCTGCACGAAATCAACACCGCCGCCGCCCGCATCGCCCGCGAGGCGGCGGGCGACCGCGTGTGCGTGGCGGGCGCCATCGGGCCGCTGGGGGTGCGCATCGAGCCGTACGGCCCCACCGCGCGCGACGAGGCCCGCGGCATCTTTCGCGAGCAGGCGGCGGCGCTGGCGGAGGGCGGGGTGGACCTGTTCATCCTGGAAACGTTCGCCGACCTGGAAGAGATCCACCAGGCCATCCTGGGCGTGCGCGACGCCTCGCAGCTCCCCATCGTGGCGCAGATGGTGATCCGCGAGGACGGCCGCACGGCGTATGGCAGCGACGCGCAGCTGATCTCCGAGCGGCTGGCGGAGTGGGGCGCGGACGTGGTGGGCCTCAACTGCAGCGTGGGGCCCAGCGCGATGCTGAACGCCGCGGACCGGCTGCTGGGCGCCACCGGCACCCCCGTGTCCATGCAGCCCAACGCGGGGCTGCCGCGCGAGGTGGAGGGGCGGACGATGTACATGGCCTCGCCCGAGTACATGGCCAGCTACGCCGCGCGGATGATCCGCAAGGGCGTGCGCTTCGTGGGCGGGTGCTGCGGCACCACGCCGGAGCACGTGGCGGCCATGGCGGGCGCCGTGCGCATGCTGGCCCCGGCGCAGGAGCCGCGGATCGCGGTCGAATTCGCCGACGGCGAGGGCGCCGTGGCGCAGGAGCCGGCGCCGCTGGCGGAGCGCTCGGCCTGGGGGCGCAAGCTGGCGGACGGCGAGTTCCTGACCACGGTGGAGATCGTCCCCCCGCGCGGCGCCAACCCCGAGGCCATGCTGGAGGGGGTGCGGCTGCTGAAGGCGGCGGGGGTGGACGGGGTGAACGTACCCGACGGCCCGCGGGCGCAGTCGCGGATGGGCGCGCTGGCGACGGCCGTGCTCATCCAGCAGCGGGTGGGGATGGAGGCAGTGGTGCACTACTGCTGCCGCGACCGCAACCTGCTGGGGATGCTAAGCGACCTCCTGGGCGCGCAGGCGCTGGGGCTGCGCAACCTGCTGCTGATCACCGGCGACCCGCCCAAGATGGGGCCGTACCCCGACGCCACGGCGGTCTTCGACATCGACGCCATCGGCCTCACCAACCTGGTCTCACGGCTCAACCGGGGACTGGACCCCGGCGGCAACGCGCTGGGCGAGCCCACGCGGTTCGTGGTCGGCGTGGGCGTGAACCCCGGGGCGGAGGACTTCGAGAACGAGATGCGGCGCTTCTACTGGAAGGTAGAGGCGGGGGCGGAGTACTGCATCACCCAGCCGGTGTTCGACCTGGCGCAGCTGGAGCGGTTCGTCCGGCGCATCGAGAACGACGGGCTGCGCATCCCGGTGATCGCGGGCGTCTGGCCGCTGGTGAGCGCGCGAAACGCGGAGTTCCTGGCCAACGAGGTGCCCGGCGTGATCGTCCCCGAGCCGGTGCTGGCGCGCATGCGCGTGGCCAGCGCCGCGGGGAAGGAGCGCGGCACCGAGGAGGGCACCCGCATCGCCCAGGAGATGCTGGTCGAGGCGCTGCCGATGATCCAGGGGGTGCAGGTAAGCGCACCCTTCGGCAAGGTGCCGCTGGCGCTCAAGGTGTTCGAGGCGATCCCCGGGTGGACGGCGGAGCCGGAGGAGCCGGCGCGCATCGTCGCGGCGGCGGGGGCGTAGGGGTGAACGGGTGAACGGGTGAACGGGTGAACGGGTGAAGGGGTGTTGGGGTGTTGGGGGGGGCTACAACAGGCCCCGGTGATGAGCGGGTGAACCCGCTGCTGGGAAAGCGACAAGCCCCGTCCCGGCTCGCTACGCTCGCCGAACGAGGCTTCACCGGCTCGCCTGGAAGGGCCTGCGCCTCTGGCCACCACGGTGGTGATCGAAGGATCTCGGCGCAGATCGCCACGCGTGCCGGACCCTGGCGGCCCGAGCGGTTGAAGCCCCACCTGGCGAGCTTTGCGAGCCCTGGGTGGGGCTTGGCGCTTTCCAGCCGCGGCTTTAGCCGCCCCAGGGCCGGGGCCGGCCTAAAAACGCGGGTGAGGGCCTCACACGGCGTCGCTCAGCAGCCAGTCGTGCTCCCAGGGCTGGGGATGGCCGGCCTGGCGTAGCGCGGTGGCGATCTGGGCCCAGTGGCGGATCCCGTGCAGGAACACGTGCACCGCCATCTTGTGCGCGGTCGCGGAAAGGGTGCCCAGCGTCCGTGTGTTGAACGTCATCTGCCGGTCGCGCTCGCTGGCCGGCATGGCGTCAAGGTACGCGCGCAGCGCGCGGCGCGCCTCGGCGTGGATGCGCCACAGGGCGTCCAGCGATCCCATCTCCAGCTCCTCGTACGCCGTGGCGGGCTGGCCCAGCAGCCGCTGCGCGTACCGAAGCTCCGCGGCAAACACGTGGCCGATCAGGTCGCGCACCGTCGCGCGCGACCCCTCCCCGATCCGCACCTGCAGCACCTCCGCCGGCTGGTCGCGCAGCCACGCGTGCCACCGCTCGGTCTCCGCGTCCGTGTACGCCAGCAACTCGCGAAACGTCGCCCCATCCTCCATCCTCGCCTCCCGGTCCGTGTAGTCCGGCCTTCCGCCCGAAACAGAAGCAGAATCGTGCGTGGGGTGGACCTCGTCAACGTCCTCGCCGGCGGCGCTAGACGAGCGCGCGCAGCCGCCTGGCCGCGCGCGCGCACACGAAGCCGAGCGCCGCGGCGGCGAGCATGGACTCGACGGGGAGCACGCGCACGGATTCGCGCACGGTCAGCCCCCTCCAGCCGGGGCGGGCCCATCCCGCGCGCACGGCGGGAGGAATGGTTCGGGCGGGCGAATCAAGGTTGTCATCCGCGTGCGCGGGGGCATCTGAGTAGGTGAAGCCGGCGACGCGGTGCAGCAGCCAGTCGCCGAGCGCGGGCGACGCCGCGTCGAGCGCGGCCAGCGGGCCCGCCCAGCCGAAGTACCGCTCGCGCTCGCCCGTGCGCGCCAGGTGCTCGATGGCCCTCGCCGCGGAGAGGGGGTCGTAGATGGGGGCGGCGGGCTTCGGCGCCACGCCCAGCTTGCCGCGCGCGCTGTCGTAGATGGGGGTGTCCACGCTCGGCGGATACAGCACCGAAAGCCGCACGCCCGAGCCCAGGAGTTCGGCGCGAAGAGCCGACGCAAAGGCCGCCACCGCCGCCTTGGACGCCGAGTAGGGGCTCGTGAAAGGGACGCCGCGCTTGGCGGCGACGGAGGAGACCTGCACGATGACCCCCTCGCCACGCGGGAGCATCACCTCCAGCGCGCGCTGGGTGCCGTTCACCAGCCCCACGAAGTTCACGTCCAGCACGCGGCGGTACTCGTCCAGCGAGATGTCCTGCACGCGGCCCTGCAGATAGACGCCCGCGTTGTTCACCCAGGTGTCGATGCGGCCGAAGCGCTGGACGGCGGCGTCGGCCACGGCGCGCAGGTCGTCCGCGCGCGTGACCTCGCCGGGGACGGCGATGGCGCGTCCGCCACCGGCCCGGATCTCCCGCACCACCTGCTCCAGCGCGTCGGCGCGCCGCGCGGTGAGCACCACCGACGCACCCAGCCCCGCCAGGTGCAGTGCCGTGCAGCGCCCGATGCCGCTGGACGCGCCCGTGATGACGACCACCTGGTCCCGGATCGGCCTGTCCATCCCCCCTCCGCTTACGATTGTGGCCGGCCGCGGCGCCTGCGTCCCGGCGGCCGGCCGGAGTGGCGGTACCGTGCGAGAACCGTGCACGGCCGCATGCGGTATCGTACCGATTCCCCCTCGGCTGCTGTGCACCGGGAGTTCTACTGCGGGTCTCACGCGGAGGGCGCGGAGGCCGCGGAGAACAGATGAGGATGGGTTCTCCGCCTCCTCCCTGAGCCCGGCTTGTGCGCCGGTCGGTCCGCTGCACATCTTCTGAGCCGCACCCGACTCGACGGCCCGCGCGCCGTCAAGGCTTTCCTAGGGGAAGGATGGAGGATGAGGCTTGCGGCAGATCCCGGGCAGCCCCGGCGTTGAGGCGAACTGAGCGGCGGACGCCGGCGGCGCCCGCGTCGTCCACTGCGCCGCGCATGATGGGGATGGGGGCCGTGCTCCTGCTCGTGCTGCTCCCCGCGTGCGCACCGGGACCCGCGGAGCGCGAGCGGGCCCGGCTGCGGGCGGACGTGGACTCCATCGCGGCGTGGTTCCTGAGGCTGGACCCCACGCCGGGAATGAGCATCGCCGTCGTGCGCGGCGGCGACACGCTGGTCATGAAGGGCTACGGCATGGCCCGGCTCGAAGCCGGCACGCCGGTGACGAGCGGCACCGTGTTCGCCATCGGATCCATCACCAAGTCGTTCACGGCCGCGGCCGTCATGCGGCTGGTGGAGGAAGGGCGGCTGCGCCTGGACGCCACCGTCGGCGAGCTGCTGCCGGAGTACCGGGGCCCGGGCAGAACCGCCACGGTGCACCACCTGCTGAACCACACCTCCGGAATCCCGACCTATCCCCGTTCCATGGTGGGGCCGCGCGACCCGGCCGAGGCGGAGCGGACGCCGGCCGAGATGCTCGCGCTGTTCTCCGGCCAGCCCCCCGACTTCGCGCCGGGAGCGGACTTCCGCTACAGCAACTCCGCGTACTACCTCCTGGGGCTCATCGTCGAGCGGGTGAGCGGGCCGCCGGACGGCGCGTACGTGGAGCGCGCGCTCGTCCGGCCCGCCGGGCTGCGGCGCACGGGGCTCTGCTCCGCCATCTCCGCCGATTCCGTCCGGGCAAAGGGGTACGACGGCTTCATCGGCCGGGTGCGGGACGCGCCGCGGGAGAACCCGGGGGACCACGGCGCCGCGGGCAGCATGTGCAGCACCTCGCGCGACCTCGTACGCTGGATGCACGCGCTACGGGAGGGGGTGGCGGTGAGTCCGGCATCGTACGAGCGCATGACCGTCGATGCCGCGGTCCCGGCGTGGGAGCGGACGCGGGTGGGCTACGGGCTCATGATGGGGGAGATTCAGGGGCACCCCATGATCTTCCATGGGGGCAGCCTGGCCGGCTTCAACTCGGTGATGCTGCACTTTCCCGCAGACGCGCTCACCATCGTGGTGCTCGCCAACGGCCCCATGCCGGTGCAGAACGTGGCCGCGGAGGTCGCGCGTGCCGTGCTGGGCCTGGAGCGCGTCCGCCGGGAGTACTGAGGCGCGGTCGCAGACGGTCGCGCGCAACCGGAGGGAGGGGCGCTGCTCGCAGGCCCGACGGCCTCTACGTGGGCACGGAGTGGTGATGTCTCTCGCGCCATGAAAGGAAGATGAACCCATGAGGTCGCCTGGGCTGACCACCGGCGGGATTCGCCTCCTGCTTCTGCTGTGGGCCGTCCTGGCGGGCGGGTGCCGCGGCGCAAAACCGGCGGTCGTCGAGGGTCCCGCCGTGGAGGTGCTGGCCCGGGTGGAGGGCCAGGCGCCGGCGACCATCACCGCCTCCCCGACCGGGCGGCTGTACCTGACCCTGGGCACCACGCTCTACCGGCTAAGGGACGGGGCTCACCCGCTGGATACCGTCGCCGAGCTGGGGGCGGTGGCCACCGTGCTGCACGCGCCCGCGGAGGACGAGGTGCTGCTCCTGGTGCAGTCCTCGCCCGAGATCGTCCGGTGGCGCGCCGGGCACGGAATCGAGTCCATGGCTACCCCGGTGAAGGACTCCGTCTTCATGGACGGCCACTACATGGACCGAATAAACCTTATGGACTTGTGGGGCACGAGCCCGCGCGAGGTCTACGCGGTAGGCGACCATGCCACCATCCTGCGCTACGACCGACGGCAGTGGTCGCTGGAGGCGAACCCCCTCCTGGAGTACGCCGGCCGCGGGGCGCCGCTTGTGTACCGCAGCTATCTATGGTCGGTGGGCGGCGACTCCCAGGCCGTGTACGCGGCCGCTGCCTCCAGCGTGCTGTCGCGGGAGAACGGAACGTGGTCCAGGCTGCGCGTGCCGGACGCGGATTCCATCTACTGGGTGCTCGCGCTGGGGGCGCCGGGGGGCTCGTACCTGGTGGGGCGGGATGCGGCGACGCGGGAGCAGGTACTGTTCTACCGGGCCGCCGGGGGCGCCTGGTTGCGTCTTCCCGGGCTGCTGCAGCCCCTGCGCTACGAGCCTCTGCGTGGACGCGGACAGCCGGAGGGGTCGGTGGTCTTCTGGACCATCGGCGGCGAAGTCGTGCGGCTGGTGGGGAAGCGGGCGACGATCTTCAAACGGCTGGGCCTGGCATCCATCACCGGCGCGGCCGTGAGCGGACACCACCTGTACGTGGTGGGGGCAAGGTACGACTCCACCGTGCTTCTACGACTCAACCTGTAACAGCCGGACACGCGATCCTTGACTTCGGCCTGGGTGGCGCGTACCGTATACCCCGTTAGTCATGTGACTAATACGAGTGTATAAACTGGCTCGACCGTTTCCACCTCGTCTGCCTGCCCATGAAGACCGCCCGCGCCGAGCGAACGCGACACGAGACCGAGGAGCGGTTCCTGGACGCCGCGGAGCGGCTGCTGGTGGAGGTGGGCTACGCGGGCATCACCACGCGGCGCCTGGCGGAAGAGGCCGGCGCCAACCACGGGCTGGTTCACTACTACTTCGGCTCGATGGAGGAGCTGCTCTTCCAGGTGCTGGAGCGCTTCACGGACCGGCTCGTGGCGCGGCAGCGGGAGATGTACGCCTCCGACCTTCCGTACCTGGAGAAGTGGCGGACCGCCATGCGCTACCTGGACGAGGACCGGCCGTACCAGAAGATCTGGTGGGAGCTGCAGGCCATGGCCTGGAACCGCCCCGAGTACCGCGAACGGGTGCAGCAGGTGCACGCCGCCTGGTGCGACGCCATGCGCGGCGCCGTCCGCGACGCCCTTGCGCGCTACCGGCTGGACGGCGGCCCCCTGGACGCCGACGCGTGGGTTACGCTGATCGTGACCCTGAACGAGGGGATCATCCTGGAGCGCCTCTCCGGCATCCGCCGCGGGCACGACGAGCTGCTGGGCGCCATCGACGGCTGGCTGTCGCGCCTGGAAGCGGAGGCGGCGTGAGGGCGCGGCTGCCGGACCAGGCCGGCTTCGTGGAGCGGGACGGCGTCCGCACGCACTACGAGGTCTTCGGGGCGGGGGAGACCACGGTCTTCTTCCTTCCACCCTGGTCCATCGTCCACTCGCGGACCTGGAAGGCGCAGGTGCCCTGGTTCGCGCGGCGCCACCGCGTGATCACCATGGACGGCCGCGGCAACGGCCTCTCCGGCCGGCCGGGGGACCCGGCCGCGTACGACGAGCGGGAGTTCGCCGCCGACGCGCTGGCGGTGATGGACGCGACCGGGACCGAGCGCGCCGTCCTCGTCGCCTTCTCGCTGGGGGCGGTGCGCGCGCTGGTGGTGGCGGCGGAGCACCCGGAGCGGGTGGCGGGGCTCGCCTGCATCGCTCCCGCGGTCGCGCTGGCGCCCGGGCACCCCGAACGCGCCGTCCATCCCATCGACCAGCCGCTCGATACGGCCCAGGGGTGGGCGAAGTACAATCACCAGCACTGGCGCAGGGATTTCGACGACTTTCTCCGCTTCTTCTTCTCCCGCGTCTTCACGGAGCCGCACTCCACGAAGCAGATCGAGGACGGGGTGGCGTGGGGGCGGGAGACGGACGCGGAAACGCTGATCGCCACCACCCGCGCGGCCGGGGTCCCGGAGCGGCAGGCGCGGGAGCTTTGCGCGCGCGTTCGCTGCCCGGTGCTGGTGCTGCACGGGGACGAGGACGCCGTCAGCCCCCACGCGCGCGGGGCCGAGCTCGCCCTCGCCACCGGCGGCACGCTGGTGACGCTGCGCGGGTCCGGGCACGCGCCGCACGCGCGCGACCCCGTCCGCGTCAACCGCCTCCTGGACGAGTTCGCCGGCGGCCGGCGCGCACCGGCGGTGTGGACGCGGGGGCTCCGCCGCGGCAGGCGCGCGCTCTTCGTCTCCTCCCCCATCGGCCTGGGGCACGCGCGGCGCGACGTGGCCATCGCCGCCGAGCTGCGCCGCCTGGTGCCCGGGCTGGAGATCGACTGGCTGGCGCAGGACCCCGTCACGCGCGTGCTGCAGGCGGAGGGAGAGCGCATCCACCCCGCCAGCCGGTTCCTGGCGATCGAGTCGCGGCACATCGAGAGCGAATCGGGCGAGCACGACCTGCACGTTTTTCAGGCGTGGCGGCGGATGGACGAGATCCTGGTCGCGAACTTCATGATCTTCGACGACCTGGTGCGCGAGGAGCCGTACGACCTCTGGATCGGCGACGAGGCCTGGGAGATCGACTACTACCTCCACGAGAACCCGGAGCTCAAGCGCGCTGCGTACGCGTGGCTCACGGACTTCGTGGGCTGGCTCCCCATGCCGGACGGGGGCGCGGAGGAGGAGGCGCTGACGGCGGACTACAACGCCGAGATGATCGCCCAGGTGGAGCGGTTTCCCCGCATCCGCGACCGCGCCCTCTTCATCGGCAACCCCGACGACGTGGTTCCGGAGCGGTTCGGCCCCGGGCTCCCCCTGATCCGCCCCTGGACGGAGGCGCACTACGACTTCACCGGCTACGTCAGCGGCTTCGATCCCGCCGCGCTCCCGCCACGCGAGGCGCTGCGGGGGGAGCTGGGCTACGGCCTGCACGAGCAGGTGTGCGTGGTGACGGTGGGCGGTTCCGGGGTGGGGACGCACCTGCTGCGGCGGGTGATGGACGCCTTCGACGAGGCGAAGCGCCGCGTGCCGGCCCTGCGGATGGTGGTGGTGGCGGGGCCGCGCATCGATCCGGCGGCGCTGCCGCGGCGGGAGGGCTTGGAGGTGCGCCCGTACGTGCACGGGCTCTACCGGCACCTGGCCGCGTGCGACCTGGCGGTGGTGCAGGGGGGGCTGGGGACCACGATGGAGCTGGCCGCCAGCGGCGTCCCCTTCCTCTATTTTCCGCTCCGCCACCACTGCGAGCAGAACTTTCACGTGCACCACCGCCTGCGCCGCTACGGCGCCGGCGTGCGGATGGACTACGCGACCGCCACGCCGGAGGTGATCGCGGAGGCGATCGCCTCCTCGATCGGGCGGCGCACGGGCCACCGGCCCGTGGAGACCGACGGCGCCCGGCGCGCCGCCGAGCGCATCGCCGAGCTCCTCTGAGCCGCGGCGCCGCGCCCACCCCGCCGGCCCTCGCCGCCGGCGGATCCTTCCCCAGCCCCTCTTCGCGGGAGGTCACGATGCGCAGGGCGATCTTTCTTCTCTACGGCGTGCTGGCGTACGCGGTGTTCCTGGGCACCTTCCTGTACGCCATCGGCTTCGTGGGCAACCTGCTGGTGCCGAAGTCGATCGATTCCGGCACACCGGGCCCGCTGGGGACGGCGCTCGCCGTGAACGCGCTGCTCCTGGGCCTCTTCGCCGTGCAGCACAGCGGGATGGCGCGCCCCGGGTTCAAGCGCTGGTGGACGCGCATCGTGCCGGAGCCAATCGAGCGCAGCACGTACGTGCTCCTCGCCAGCCTGACGCTGGTGCTGCTCTTCGCGCTCTGGCGGCCCATGCCGCAGCCGGTCTGGGACGCGTCGGGCCAGCCCGTGGCGGCGGCGGTGCTCTGGGGGTTCTTCGCCCTCGGCTGGGTGATCGTGCTCCTCTCCACGTTCATGATCGGCCACATGGACCTGTTCGGGCTCAAGCAGGTGTGGACGCACCTGCTGGGGCGAATCCGCCCGCCGGACGGGTTCCGCGCGCCGCTGCTGTACCGCGTGGTGCGCCACCCGATCATGCTGGGCTTTCTGATCGCCTTCTGGGCGACGCCGCGGATGACGTTTGGGCACCTGCTCTTCGCGGTCGCGACGACGGGGTACATCCTGATCGCCGTGCAGCTGGAGGAGCGGGACCTGGTGGCGCACTTCGGCGAGACGTACCGCGAGTACCGCCGCCAGGTGCCGGGCATCGTCCCCGTCCCGCGGGGCCTCGCCGCCGCCTTCCGCCGCCGCGAGCCGCTCCCCCGCGTGCGGACGCCCCCGGCCTGAGGCCCGTTCCGGCGGCGTGGCGGGTGGAGAGCGCAAATCAAGGCGAGAGCCCCGGTGCCGTCTTCGGCGCCGCGGCTCTCGCTGTTCACGCGGCCAGCCGCCGCCCCCGCGCACGTCAGGTCGCGGCAGCACTCAACGCATCGGCTTGCGCGTGTGAGATTTACTGACGCTTGACGTTCGGGTGGATGAGCATTATCTGGAATGGAGGGGATTCGGCTTAAGCGCTCCGGGTCGCGGTGTTGGCGGGAATTCCGTCCACTGAACAACGAGTCAGGCCGCGGACAAACACCGTGGCAGGGCACAGATGATTTTCGCCCGCACCTGCTGTGTGTTGGCTGTTGGTGAGCGGGGGCCTACGCCCTCAATTCCATACGCTCAGTGTGATCCGTGGATACAAGCATCCTCCTTACGACGCTCGGTGCTGCCTCTTCGCTTCTCGCGACAGCCACTACATACCTGGTCACCCGGTTGTCACACAGGCGGAGCTTTGCGGCCTAACAATCGGCTGCAGGGGATGCGCGGCCGGCCTGTTTTCTCCGGACGACAGGCTTGCGCGCCGGCCCCGCACCCCTGACCCTTGTGTCGTTAGGCCGCTGGGCAAACACCGCGACAGCGGCAGTTCGCGTCACTCTCAGATGTGAGATGTAGAATGAGAAGAGCGATTCCTGGTTGGGAACTCTATGAACGAATGATCGCCCGCATGATGGCAGATCAGATCCCAACCGACTACTGCGTAACCCCCAACGCGCGTCTCACCGGTAGGATCAGCCAGCGCAGTCGGCAGATCGATGTTTTGATTGATCTCAGGCACGATACGGATAACTCGCGCCGGATCATCGTTGATGCAAAGAAGCGCTCTCGAAAGATCGACGTTAAAGACGTCGAGGCATTCCGAGGCTTGATGGACGACGTTGCGGCCACGCACGGGTATCTGGTCTGCCCGAACGGGTATACCAAAGCCGCGGAACGACGCGCTCAATCGTCGGTCTCGATTCGACTCGTACCACTTGATCGCCTCGCCGATTTCGATCCATCCACTTGGCCAAAGTGTGAAGCACCTAAGTGCAAGAACGGCCTCGTCTTCTGGGATGGCTATCCAGAGCTAACTCTGCGCGCGAAGGCGCTGAGCGGTCCTAATGAAGGGCGGCTAGTCGATTTGTCGTACATCCATTATGTGGGGAAGTGCGACCGTTGCGGCCGATTTCACGTGAAATGCCTTACGTGTGGCGAAGTTCTAGCGCCACCAGAAACCGATGAAAGCGATTCCGGGCATCAGTGTAGATGTCAGCTTCCGTGGTTCTGGCTGGCGTCGATCGAACAAGACGAGAATGGTATTCAATCCGCCGAACTCCACGCGGTGCTACTTACGCTGCCTGAGGTAAAAGTGATCACGGCTGACCGCAGAGCACTTCGCTAACGCACTAACTGCACTCGGCTCGGATGCGAGCGCCGCCTGACAATTGGCTGCAGGGGATGCGGGGCCGTGCATGCTTTCGGCCGACAACAGGCTTGCGCGCCGGCCCGCACCCCTGACCCTTGTGTCGTCAGGGCACGCGGTGCAGACAGAATACGGCCGAGATGCTAGATTGATGGCACCACTCGTTCCGAGGAGAGCACCGATGCTGCGCACCTACAAAGCAGTCCTTCGCGGCAACCGCGTCGAGTGGATCGACGCCCCGCCCGCACCCACGCGGCCCACGCCGGTGCACATCACCCTTTTGGACGAGAACGCCGAGCCCGCCCGGGCCCGCGGCCCGGAAATGGCGCGTGCGCTAGAGGCGCTTGCGCAGCGCGGCGGTCTGTCCGGTATCCCCGACCCGGTGAGCTGGCAGCGCGAGCTGCGCCAGGAGCGCAGCCTCCCAGGCCGTGGGGACTGATGCTGCTGGACAGCAACATCCTCATCTACGCTGCCCGGCCGGAGCACGCATCGCTCCGGCAGTTCATCGCGGAGCACGCCCCTGCGGTATCGGTCATCAGCTACATCGAAGTTTTCGGCTTTGATCGCTTGCAAGAGAGCGAGCGTGCTCCTGGAGCAGTTTTTCGAATTCGCCGAGCTGCTCCCCCTCTCCGATGCGGTGGTCCAGTACGCGGTGCGGCTCCGGCAGCAGCGCCGCATGAGCCTCGGCCATAGCATTGTGGCGGTCACGGCGCTGGTCCACGGGCGCACGCTGGTCACGCGCAACACCGGCGACTTCCGCTGGATCTCCGAACTCGCACTGCTGGATCCACTTGCCGAGCGTGCCTAACGAGTGCGCTGCAGTCGGCATTCAGCGTACATCTCTTCTCGCGCGCCGCGGGCTTGTGCGCCAGTCGGTGAGCCGCGCATGTTCTGGAGCGACGCTGAATGCGACTGAGCTGGAGGGTTAGGCGGGCCATTGAATCCGTGAGAGGCGGTCTGCCGTAGTGGAGTGAGTTGGTCCGCATCGAACCCTTGCCCTGCCTTCGACAAAATGGACATATCTAGTCGCGATGCTGCGGTACTCACTTGGACCGCTGTTATTACCATTTGGATGCTAAGTCGTCGTGGCGTATGGCCGCACGTGCTCGGCGTGTTGAGATCTGCCGCTGCTCCAAAGCTTCTGGCCCTCGGCGCCGCTTTCACTATATACGCCGGCGCCGAAGTGGTGCTTTTGCACAGGCTCGGCATGTGGCATGTAGGATTGATCAAGGCCACGCTACTTTGGTTCGCGTTTACCGCGGTCGCCGCCGGTTTCAACGGGTTGTCTTCGGATCCAGCGCTGATGCAGGCGGCGCGCAACGGACTAGGAATCGCTGTAGCGGCTGAGCTCTTGTTCGGCACGGTGACATTCTCTTATCCGCTCGAGCTGTTCATCATCGGTGCTGGTACCCTGCTCGCGCTCTTCGCCGCCGTCACCTCCGTCCGCGTCGAGGATGGTGATGTCCACAGAGCTGTGAGCAAAGCCACGGCCGCTTTTGGGCTCGCGGTAGCTGCCGCAATTGTCCTCCGAACGTTCGCTGCACCGCCGCAAGTAAAGTTCTTTCAACTTGTTAGCGAGTTCCTCACTCCAGTAGTGCTCTCGCTGCTGTTCATACCGGCGGCAAAGGCAGCAGGAGTGGTCGCGAAATACGAATGGTTGTTCGGGCATCTGCGCCTACTCCGCAATGGCTCATTCCGGAGCAAACTAGCCTTGTGCATGTATCTCGGAGTAGATAAAGCGCGGGTGCTTGAGTTCGGACGGGCTCAGATGTGGCTGCTCCACGACGCGTCGAACTTCGAGGACATTAGTCGCATCATCAGCTCGGATCGCGCCGATCGAGCGGCGGCGAGTGGCCTACGAGTGGCATGAGACGACCAGCCGTCGTCCATTCCCTGCGCGCGGCGGGATGAATCTCGGCATGGTCGCCTGCCCGACAGACACGAGCGCTTGCTTGAGGCTGTCGCACATCGATACACCCCTCCCTCGTTCGCTTATCCGATGGAACTCCTCGCTGGCTTGTTTGGTGGTTTCGGCGCAATCGTGCTATGGGAGGCTTTCCTCAAGCCCCTTTCCGATCGGCGACAGACAGCTCGCGTTCTCGCAGCAGAGATTCGGTGGCATCTCCAGCATTTTCACGAGATCATTGAGATCCGCAGTCGTGATCCCGGTATGGTCCCACAGGACCGGCCATTCACGCATCCCGGATTTGAAGCTGTTGGATCAGCAATCGGCGCTCTCCCCTCAGACGTTCTGATAGACGTTCTGGCGTTCTATCGAACTGCGGACACGATCGCCAGCCTGACTAAGGACTTTGCCGAAGCCGATGCTCCAGACCTCGGGCTCCTTGAGGATTTTGATGGTATTCTGAGCGTCCAAGCGGTGGATGGAAGCAAGCTGCTGGCCCGTCTAGAGAGACTGGGAGGAGGCAAGCATCTTGGCCTCCGACTTGACGATGAAGAGCGGAAGCGCATCGCATCGCTGGCGGAAGCACACGTCACCACCGTCCAGCGCAGAAGTGAGTTGCGCAGGCGCAAGTAGGCTGGCTGGCGACCCGTAGCGCCAAACCTCGTCCCTGCGGGTGCCGTGAAGACCCGCGACGAGAGCGGCGTTACGCCCCTCGCCCGCGCCCACACCATCGCCCCCTCCCTCGCTTCGCGCAGGCTGCTGCCGAACTCCAGCACAGACTCGGCGACGAGCCCATCGCGGCGTAACGAGTCGCAGCAGCCCACATTCAGCGTTGATTGCAAGGTGGTGCCCATCGGCACCAGGCCCTCACGCCCGCTATCGGGATCATATCCCCATGTTCGCCATCATCGACCGGTGCATCTCCATCAGCCGCTCCAGGCGGGCGCGGTGCGCGGGCATGGCGGCTTCCAACTCGGCGGGGGCCATCTCCGGCATGCGCGTCAGGTCCTGACGCAGCGAGTCCACCGTCGCGTTCCACGCCGCGTCGCCGGGCATGTTCATCTCGCGCATCTCGCGGTTCATGCGGGCGAGCATGTTGGCGGCCATCTGCCGGTGCATCGGGAGCATCGCCGCGATGCTGTCGCCGCCCGCGCCGTGCATGGACTGCATGTGCGCCTGCATCTGCGCCATCATCCCGTCGTCCCCCATCCCCTGCATCCCTTTCATCCCCTCCATCCCCTGCATCCCTTCCATTCCCTGCATGCCGGCCGTTCCCGCCACGGAATCCGCCGCCGCGGTCCGGCTCTCCGCCGCCTCGTCGCCGCCGCCGCATCCCGCCAGCGAGAAGGCGAGCAGGGCGCCCGCGGCCTGAAGTCGCATCGTCATCTTACACTCCGTTCATAAGGGTCAGAAAAAATCGCCTGCTCGCACCAGCGGAGCCGGCAGGAGCACGTCGTCGCCGTCTGCGGATGCCGCTGGCTCCGCGACCCCCCAGGCCGCCGCGAACCCGGCCCCACGCCCAACCTCCCCCAGGGTCTTTTGGGGGAGGTGGGCGAGGTTTACGAGCCCGGAGGGGGCGCGGCGCGACCCCGCCCGCCCGCCGCGAACCCGCCCCGCGCCCAACCTCCCCCGGCAGTTTCCGGGGAGTTGGGCGAGGTTTACGAGCGCGGAGGGGGCTCGGCGCGGATCTGCCCAGGCCGCGCGGAGCCGCATCAGCGCTCCACCGGCTGCAGCACGCGGCCGGGCGCCACGGCCCGGGGCGCGGACGCCAGCCTCCGCCGCACCTCCGCCTCCTTCCACAGCGAATAGATCGCCGGGATCACCACCAGCGTGAGCACCGTGCTGCTCACCATTCCGCCCACCATCGGCGCCGCGATGCGCTTCATCACGTCCGCGCCCGTCCCCGTGCCCCACAGGATGGGGAGCAGCCCCGCGATGGTGGCGATGACGGTCATCATCTTGGGACGTACCCGCTCCACCGCGCCGTGCGCCACCGCCGCGTCCACGTCCGCGCGGCTCCGCATCCCGCCCCCGTGCAGCCGCTCGCGGTACGCCTGGTCCAGGTAGATCAGCATGATCACCCCGGTCTCGGCGGCCACGCCGGCGAGCG
>JAHWJJ010000347.1 GCA_019348475.1 Gemmatimonadota bacterium
GGGGCCGGCGGCGTCGCTGCAGCCGGCGCCGTACAGGGCCAGCGCGCCGGCGCCGAGCCGCGCCGCCCGCCAGGTGCCCCCTCGCCGTGTCCGCGCGCGCTGCCGCATTCGATCCCTCCGAGCTCGGGGCCCTCGCGCGGGTGGATCGTACGCAAGTCGCGTTCCGGCAATCGCTTGCACCCAAACGTATGGTTCGCTCCGGTGGGCGGACGGGCGCACGGCCCACCCGGAGGGCGGGTGGCGGTGTGACGGGCGGCCGCGGGCGCGGATAATGTGCACGGACCCGGAACCGATCCACCTGAGCCGCAACAGACTTATGAAGCTCCGCGTCGTGTCGCTCGTGCTGGTCGTCTGGGGGGTGCTGTGGAGCACGCCCGCGCACGCCTGGGACGAGCTGGGCCACCGCGTGGTGGCGCGCATCGCCTGGGACCACATGACGCCGGCGGCGCGCGAGCACGCGATCCGGCTGCTGCAGTCGGCGCCCCCGGGCTCCGGCATCGCCGAGCTGATGCCGCGGACGGGGACCATGGAGGAGCGGCAGCGCGAGTGGTTCGTGCAGACCTCCGTGTGGGCCGACATGATCCGCGACCGCGACCATCCCGGCGCGCGCTACGGCCGCGCGGACTGGCACTACGTCAACTTCTTCTGGGAGACCGGCCCCAACGGCGCGCCGCGCGACCGGCCTGACGTCGCCCGCGCGGGGCAGCTGCTGGACCAGATGCAGCGCATCGCGCAGACGCTGGGGAGCCCGGCGGTGCCGGACTCGGCGGAGGCGATCGACCTGGCGTGGCTGCTGCACCTGGCCGGCGACTCGCACCAGCCGCTGCACAACAGCGCCCGCATCACCGCGCAGGACCCCGAGGGCGACCGCGGCGGCAACAGCTACCGGCTGGCGGGGCTGTACCCGTTCAACAACCTGCACGCGTTCTGGGACTCGCTGGTGGGCTTCGCCATCCCCTGGGCCCCGGCGGACCGCTCGGAGGCGGACTACGTGGGAAGCATCGCGCAGGCGATCACGCGGCGGTGGCCGCAGTCGCGGATGCAGAGCCGCCTGCTGCCGGGACAGTTCGAGCAGTGGTCCCGCGAGGGGCTGCGGGTGGCGCAGCGGGTGGCGTACACCACCCCGCGCGACCAGCGGGCGTCGCGCAGCTACCGCCAGCGCGCATGGACCGCGGCCGAGCCCCGCATCGCGCTGGCCGGCTACCGCCTGGCGGACCTGCTGAACCGCCGCCTGGGCTCGTGACCGCGACGCGCAGCTCGGGCTGCGCGGCCGGTGCCGGCCCCCGCCGAACGTGCTGAGCCGCCGTCTCGGGGGTGAAGGCGCTCGGCGGCTCTCGAGTGCGATTCTGCCGAGCCTGAAGCGCGAGCAGCGCGAGAACCGCACCGGCCCGCATGGCTGCAGGCCGCGGTGAACGTGGGTTCCCTCGGCCGCCGGCGGTGGGCCGAACGCCGGCTCCACGGCGGGGGTAACCCTCCGCGACCGCTCTCCGCTCCCTCTGCGCCCTCCCTCCAGTGACTCAGCCGCACACCCGGCGCACGTCACGGCGCGCGCTGGAGAGGCACCCCCAAAGTCTCCACCTCCTGCGGCTCCCGAGAGCGCGGGCCTGGCGGACCATCGCCGGCCCGCGTTTTCTCAGCGTGCAAGCAGATCCTTGTACCTTCGCTGCCCCCGGCGGGGAGCGCCGCATCGGCGCGGCGGGGCGACCGGTCTGCCGGCGACCCTCTCCTCCCGGTCGGGTGCGCCCGGGGGGCTGGATAAGCCGGCCCCGCTCGTCCATATTGTACCCTTTGCCGCACTCGCATCCTTTCAATGACCCGAGGCGCGTTTCTGCATGAGCGTGGTGTCCGCAACCGTCCCCCGTTCCGAAACCGATCCCGTCGCCGAACCGCTGGACCGGGCGCGCGCGTCGCTGCGCCGGTACTGGGGGTATCCCGACTTTCGCCCCGGGCAGGACCAGGCGATCCGCAACGTCCTCTCCGGGGGCGACTCGCTCACCATCATGCCCACGGGCGGGGGCAAGAGCCTGTGCTACCAGGTGCCGGCGACGCTGCTCCCCGGCGTCACCCTGGTGGTCAGCCCCCTCATCAGCCTCATGAAGGACCAGGTGGACGCGCTGGACGCCGCCGGGGTGCCGGCGGCGTACGTCAACTCCACCCTTCCTCCGGCCGAAATGGCCGCGCGGCTGGACGCGGCCGAGCGGGGGGAGCTCAAGCTGCTGTACGTGGCGCCCGAGCGCTTCGACGCCGAGGGGTTCCGGCGGCGGCTGGCCGGCATTCCCGTCTCGCTGCTGGCGGTGGACGAGGCGCACTGCGTGAGCGAGTGGGGGCACGACTTCCGCCCCAGCTATCTGCGCCTGCGCGAGGTGCGCAAGCTGCTGGGCGATCCGCCCGTGGCCGCGCTGACCGCCACGGCCACGGAAGAGGTGCGCCGCGACATCGTGCGGCAGCTGGCGCTGCGCGACCCCGCCGTGCTGGTGACGGGCTTCGATCGGCGCAACCTGGTGTGGCACGTCCTGCAGGCGAAGAACGATTCCGAAAAGCAGCGGCTGATGCTGCGGCTGCTCAAGGGGCGCGACGGGTCGGCCATCGTCTACGCATCCACCCGCAAGGCGGTGGACGAGCTGGCGACGCTGCTGAACGGGATGGGGACTCCGGCGGTGGGGTACCACGCGGGGCTCCCGGACCGCGACCGCAAGCGCATCCAGGACGAGTTCATGTCGGGGCAGGTGCGCGTGGTGATCGCCACCAACGCCTTCGGGATGGGGATCGACAAGCCGGACGTGCGCGTGGTGATCCATTACAACCTCCCCGGCAACCTGGAGGCGTACTACCAGGAGGCGGGGCGGGCCGGGCGCGACGGCGGCGAAAGCGATTGCGTGCTGCTGCACGCGCACCGCGACAAGATGACGCACGAGTTCTTCATCAACGCCGCCTATCCACCCCGGCGCGGGGTGGAGGGGATGATGAAGGCGCTGCGTGCGGGGTGCGGCCCCGACGGGCTCTTCGTGCTCCCGGTGGCGGAGCTGGCGCGGTCGGTGGAGGGGATCAAGGACGACCGGCAGGCCGCGTCGGCCGTGCGGGTGCTGGAGCAGTTCGGCCTGGTGCGGCAAACGTACGGAAACGGCCCCCGTCCCGTGCGCGTGCGGCTGCTGGCGCGCCCCGACCGCATTTCTCGCGAGCTGGGCGAGCGCCCGGCGGAGCTCCGCTTTCTGCGCGCGCTGTGGAAGGGCGCCGGCGGCGAGGCGCTGTACCGCGGGGTGAGCCTGGACTGGCGCGCGCTGGACCGCGCGGCGGCGGCGCAGGGCGGGGCGCAGCCGCTGCTCGGCGCGCTGGGCGACGAGGGGTTCGTGGAGTGGCGCGCGCTCACCGGCGAGGGGGTGTGGGTGCTGGACCGCGAGACGCCCGTGCAGCGGCTGCCCGTGGACTGGCGCGCGCTCGACGACCGCAGGCGCCGCGAAGAGGCCAAGCTGCGCGAGATGCAGCGCTACGCCTACGCGGAAGGGTGCCGGCGCGGCTTCGTGCTGCGCTACTTCGGCGATCCGGCGGCAATGAAGGAGTGCGGCGCCTGCGACAACTGCCTGGGGCGGGGGCCGCTGGGGCTGCCCGCCGGCGGCGAGCCCCTGGCCCCGCACCGGCGCGCGGACCGCGTGCGCACGGCGCTGTGGAACCTGCGCGCGCAACTGGCGGAGCGGGAAGGCGGGATCCCGCCGCAGATGCTGTGGAGCGACGCCGTGGTGGAGAGCCTGGCCCAGGCGCATCCCCGCCGGGCGGAGGGGTTGATGGCGGTGGGCGGGGTGGACCGCGACTTCGCGGACCGCTGGGGGCACGCGGTGCTGGGGGCGATCAACCAGGCGCTGGACGCCAACCGCGCCCGCACCCGCGTGGGCGAGGGCGACCGGACGCGCTCGGGGCGCCAGCGCGACCGCGGCGGCCTTCCCGACGGGCCGGTCGGCGCCGCGCCGCCGACCGCGGAGCAGCGCGAGGTGTACGGCCGCCTGCGCGCGCTGCGCACCGAGCTGGCGAAGGAGCAGGAGCTCCCCGCCTACTGCGTGTTCGCCGACAAGACGCTGGTGGAGCTGGCGAAGCGGCATCCCACCACCCTGGCGGAGATGCGCCGCGTGCCCGGCATTGGCCCCGCCAAGATCGAGAAGTACGGCGAGGCCTTTCTCGCAGTCCTGCGCCAGGGCTGACTTCTACTGCACTTTCATGCGGAGGACGCGAAGGAGAAGGGAGGGGACGCGGAGACGGCGTCGTGTTCTCCGCGTCCGCTCACCAGTCCTCGCTATGAGCGCCTACCCACCGTGCCCTTGTCCCCTCGTCCCCTCGTCCCCCCGGCAAGTGGATTCCGTTCTCATCTTTCCCCTCCGCGCCCGCGCGCTTAAATTGCCCCGGTTTACGAAGCTTTTGCGCGGGAGCCGCGCCCCCGCCGCACGATCGGCCATCATCCATCGAGAAACGGCACCGCACGCCCCATGGAACGGTACTTCGACGAGAACCACCTGATGATCCGCGACATGGTGCGCGACTTCGCCCGCAACGAGATCGCGCCCGTGGCGGGGGAGCTGGACCAGACGTCGGAGTTTCCCTGGGAGAACGTGAAGAAGATGGGCGAGCTGGGGCTGCTGGGCGTGCCCTGGAGCGAGGAATTGGGCGGGGCGGGGATGGACGGCATCAGCTACATGATCGTCATCAACGAACTCGCGAAGGTGGACGCCAGCCACGCCATCACCGTCAGCGCGCACACCACCCTGGGCACGTCGCCGATCGTCAACTTCGGCACCGACGAGCAGAAGGAGCGCTTCGTCCCCGTCCTCGCCAGCGGCACGGTGCTGGGCGGCTTCGGGCTGACCGAGCCGGGCGCGGGGAGCGACGCCGGGGGCACGGCGACCACGGCGGTAAAGACGGACGGCGGGTGGATCCTGAACGGCAGCAAGATCTTCATCACCCACGCGGGGGTGGGCGAGGTGTTCGTGGCCACGGCCGTCACCGACCGTGACCGCGGCACCAAGGGGATCACCTCGTTCATCGTCGCCAAGCCGACGACCGACTTGGAGACGGCGCGGGAGCTGGGGGTGGGGCACAGCGACGACCTGCCGTTCACCGAGGGGGTGCGCGCGGGAAAGAAGGAGGACAAGATGGGGTGGCGGGCGTCGGACACGCGCGAGCTGGTGTTCGAGAACGCGTTCGTCCCCGACGCGCAGGTGCTGGGCGAGGTGGGGATGGGCTTCGTGAACTTCATGAAGACGCTGGACGCCGGCCGCATCGGCATCGGCGCGCTTTCGCTCG